>JAPOOP010000719.1 GCA_026713385.1 Candidatus Poribacteria bacterium
AAGTGTGAGATTCTTCAGGTCAAGGGCATAAAGGGCGGCTTTGGTTTCCGCAACTTCTTCGCTGACATTACTCTCCTCAATCTCAAGGTTCAGGAATTTCCATTCTCCGAGGAGTCTATCGGTTATGTCGGTTTTGATTTTGAGTTCGCTGTGCTCCTCGCGGAGGTCTTCGTAATTCTTGAGCAGCTGATCGCGTTCTGCTTGCATCTTTTGGTACTCGGCACTCGTACAGCCAACGAGCGTTAGAATACAGATACCAAAAATAATCCAGATTCTCATGGATGTTTCTCCTCATTATCGGCATGCACAGGGCGTGTGTTTGCTGCTACAGCGGTATTATACCAGAGCAATCTGTAAATGGCAAATCCTTGATCCAAATTGCACATTGCTTCACCCGTTGCTGTCAAAATTCAATTGTCAATCCGAAATAAATTATCCGAGGCAGTTGCGGTGCATCAAAGACTTCACGCTCAATGCCGACCTCCTGACCTTGGACATCAAGTGTTGCCTCTTCAAAAATGAACCTTATTTTATTTTCCCGGTTGTATACATTCAGAACATCAAGGAATCCACCTGCCTGCAGTCCCCAGATATTCCATTTATAACTCACCCGAAGGTCTAACTTATGATACGGTGCGAGTTCGGTGCTTAATTGCTCGTCAGCACTCGCCAAAAGCGGGTTCAATCCACGCGTTACGGGGTCTTGGATAAGAACGATGGAACTGATCGGTGCTTCGGAGGTGCCGCTGAGATACTGCCACTTCGCGCCGATCTCAAACTTCGGTGTGAAGTTATAGTTGGCGACCACACTAACAATGTGTGTGTTATCGAAGAGGTAAGGTTGATAAGTAGCGTTTGGATTCTCACGTCGTTCAGCATGTGTGTAAGCGTAGGAAATCCAACCGAAGAACCTATCTGGAATCCGATGCCGTAAGAATACCTCCGCACCCGCGACAGACGCTGCCCCTTGATTGAGATAGTTCGAGACTTCATCGGGTGTTACCAACTTCTGTGCGTCCTTGTAATAGGTGGCAAGTTTCAGTTCGGTCCGCGATGAGAGCTCGTGTTCTAATTCCATGATATAGTGTCGTGTGAGACTCGATTCCAATGCCCGATTGCCGTTTTCTGATAGTAGACGAGAGGGTTGTGGACTCTGTTCATAGTGTCCATACGCGAAGCGGAGATTAGAACCGTTTGGCAGTATGAAACTCACACTGCCTCGTGGTTGAATGGAAACCTGCTCTGTCACATTCAGATAATCCAATCGAACACCGAGTGCCACCGATAGAAACGAAAGTGGGTCATAGCGTCCTTGCACGTATCCTTCAGTCCGATAAAAATCGTGCCCGAATTCGTCGTGTATCTCCTCAACAGTGCGCTCCGTAATTTCATGAGTTCCGTCACTCCGTCTGGCCACTGTGACTGAATCTTCATTCTCCTGTGCATATTCAAGGATTTCCGGAAGTTCCGCCGGATCTTCCACCTCACGTGTTTCGTACTCAGGAAACCTGCCATCCTCAGAACTGTTGGCAGGACTAAAAGAGAGGAGGAAACCCGGTTCAAATTGAAACTTCGGTGTGAACTGGTAGGATATATCTTCACGGAGCATATAGACCGGCACGTTAATCTTTACATCGTAGTGGCCATAGTCAGCGGAATGAACCCATTTCCCGTCGGGGTTCCGAGAAAACCGCTCCCTGACCGGAGCTTCAAACGCGATTGTAAGAAAATTGAAGGAACGGGTCAACGATAAATGCGAGGTGAGATTTTCGGTAAAGTCCGAACGGAGGTGGACACCTTGCCCATCGAAACCGTTTTTGAAAAGCACAGAGGCGCGTGCCCTTTCAATGTCCTCAGGCACTGTTTCGCCTTCGATTTCAAATTCTTCAAATTCGCTGCCTTCTTCCTCAATTCCAACTTCTTCCTCAATTCTAAAATGGTCAGTTGCGGCGAAGGCGTTCACCGTGAGGCGGTGTTTTTCACCGATCGGATAGGCACATTTGAGTTGATAATCTGAGAAGTAGGGCAGCTGCTGCGCTTGTCCTGTCTGTGCCTCAAGAATCGGTCCAGCGATGAGGTCTAAGTAACTCCGCCGTCCCGAAGCGGAGATGTATCCCTTATCCCCAATTTTCCCCTCAAGCAATCCTTCGGAATAAAGGATATTCAGGTTGAATTTCCCATCTAACCGCTCCTCAATGCTGTCACGGGCATGGATGTCAAGCACGGCTTGTGAGTCCAGTCCGAATTCGGCTCCGTATCCACCGGCATAGATGTCAATTGTCTCAATCGTTTCAGAGCTGATCGTTGAAAGTAAACCGCCCCAATGGAAAGGGTAGCCGAGAGGCGTTCGATTGAGATAATACAGGTTTGAACCGGGTTCACTCCCACGGATGTAGAGTGCCCCAAAGTAATCGTTGGGGATACCGATGCTGGGGAGGGTCATGAGACCTTTAAGCGTGTCATTGAAGGTACCGGGAATCCGTAGGAGTTCGCTACCACGGATTTCCGTGCGACTCACCGTCGGTGGCAGCCGTTTCCCTTCTACCACAACTTTTTCAAGTTTAAAGGCTGCGCCGAGGTGTATTTTAATTTCGGTGGTATCGCCGCTACTGATGTCCACTGAAACTCTGGTGGGTGCCGTTTCCACGGGGTGTGTTACGACGAAGGTATATGTGCCTTCGGGCAGTTCTGTGAACTGGAAGACCCCATTTTCATCGGTTTTTTGGTGCTGATCGGTTTCGAGGATGTGAACATCGGCCTCCACGAGGGACTTTCCTGTACTTCGCTGATAGACGGTGCCTTGAATATCGCCGGTTTGGGCTAAAACAGAGAGTGGCATGGTGATGAACGCAAGTAGAACTATGATGAGTTGTGACTTCATTCAGTGGCTGTGACCTCCGATTCAGGCATTGATGTGACATTTTAACGTCCAATTGAGATTTCGGGTTTACCCAATATCTATTTCTTTGACAGTACGCAGAAAAGCCAAGCGCATATCATACACACGCTTGGCTCAGTAAAAAAGTGCGTAGATTGAATTGAAGGGAATCCCTCTAAAAAATCGCACATAGAAAATGGCTTTCAGTCGAGGTCGCCTCAAAATTCAATTGTCAATCCAAAATAAATTATCCGAGGTAGTTGTGGAGCATCAAAGACTTCACGTTCAATGCCAACTTCTTGACCTTGGATGTCAAGTGTTGTCTCTTCAAAAATGAACTTTATTTTGTTTTTCCGGTCATACACATTCAGAATATCAAGGAATCCACCTGCCTGCAGTCCCCAAATATTCCATTTATAACTCACCCGAAAATCTAACTTATGATACGGTGTGAGTTCGGTGCTTAATTGTTCGTCAGCACTCGCCAAAAGCGGGTTCAATCCACGCGTCACCGGATCTTGAACGAGAAAAACGGCACTAACAGGCACCTCGGAGGTGCCGCTGAGATACTGCCACTTCGCGCCGATCTCAAACTTCGGTGTGAAGTTATAGTTGGTGACCACACTAACAATGTGCGTGTTATCGAAGAGGTAAGGTTGATAGGATCCCCTTGGGTTCTCACGACGTTCAGCGTGCATATAAGCATACGAAATCCAACCGAAAAACTTATCTGGAACCCGATGCCGTAAGAATACCTCCGCACCCCCGACGTATGCCGTCCCCTGATTGAGATAGTTTGAGACTTCATCGGGTGTTACCAGTTTCTGTGCGCCCTTGTAATAGGTGGCAAGTTTCAGCTCGGTTCGCGATGAGAGTTCGTGTTCCAATTCCATAATATAGTGCCGTGTGAGACTCGATTCCAACGTCCGGTTGCCATCTTCCGACAACAGATGCGACGGTTGTGGACTTTGTTCATAATGTCCATACGCGAAGCGGAGATTAGAACCGCTCGGCAGTATGAAACTTACACTTCCGCGCGGTTGAATAGAAAGTTTTTCTGTCACGTTGAGATAATCAAGTCGAATCCCGAGTGCTACCGATAGAAATGAAAGTGGATCATAGCGTCCCTGTAGATACCCTTCGGTACGGTAAAAATCGTGTCCAAATTCATCGTGTATCTCTTCCACGCCCGTTAGCCGCGTTTCCGGTCCAATCCGTGTTTCCTCTCCGATGACCTCTCCATCTTCAATAATTGGGGTAACTCTTGTTACATCTTCATCACTTGTTTCGTATTCTGGAAACCTGCCATCCTCGTAACTGTTGGCGGGGCTAAAGGACAGGAGGAAACCCGGTTCAAATTGAAACTGCGGTGTTAACCGATAGGATACATCCTCACGGAGTGTATAGACTGGCACGTTAATCTTTACATCGTAATGGCCATAGTCAAT
>JAPOOP010000722.1 GCA_026713385.1 Candidatus Poribacteria bacterium
ATCATTTGGAACTTGACGAAGCAGTAGGTTCGTAGTCGTGTGATTTATCACCCTGCCTCACAGTGAGAAACGGGCAATAAATCGTTTCTCTACTACAAACAGGATCACTTATAGATTCAATCAACCTGACGGAATCAACTTTCGCAGCGTCTGAATCAGCGTGCTCTCCGAGAACCATTTGCCTGATACGCGCCAGACACTGCTTGAAAATGTCGGATACACATGGATCATACCGCTCAATTTCCGCAACGGAATCCCTTCTTGCATCGCCAGAATATACTCGTGGATGACCTCGCCCGCGTTTGCGCCAACGAGATGAACGCCTAATATTTTCCCAGTCCACCGACTCGCAATGACTTTACTAAAGCCGTGTGTCTCACCTTCCGCGACGGCTCTATCGACATCCCCTTGATCGAGTGTGAACACATCAACATCCCCATATTTCTCGCGTGCCTCTGCTTCTGTTAGACCGCAACGGGCAACTTCTGGATCACAGAAGGTTGTCCATGGCACGACGGCGTAGTTGATTGTCTTGGAGAACGGGAAGAAAATATTTCGGAGAAGCAGCTGCGCTTGAAATGCGGCGACATGTGTGAACAGGTAATGTCCAATCACATCGCCTGCGGCATAGATATTTTTGACGCTCGTCTGAAGTTTGCTGTTCACTTCAATCCCGTTTCTGCCTACCTGTACTCCGATTTTGTCAAGTGCTAAGCCTTCAATGTTCGGCGCACGTCCCGCGGCAATCAGAATCTTATCAAAAGTCTGCTCTACAGTTCCATTTTCACTATCACTGAACGTCACACATGCGCCTTCTTGATTTTGTACAACCTGTGCGATATTCGCATTAAGTCGGACTGTAATCCCTTCCTCACGGAGATAACGCAGCATCTGCTCAGAAACATCGGCATCCTCTTTCGTCAAGATGCGTTCGCTCCGTTGCGCTATGGTCACATCCGCACCGAGGCGATGAAACGCCTGTCCGAGTTCAATACCGATTGGACCCGCACCGACAACGAGTAACCGGCTGGGGCACTCCTCAAGGTCCCAGACGTTCTCACTGTCAAGATAACCACAAGACTCTAATCCGGGTATAGGTGGGGCAACAGGACGAGACCCGGTGCTAATCACGAACTTTTTGCTCTTGAGCGTGCGGGTTTGACCGTTCTCAGTATCTTCTACAACAAAACTATCAGAGGATTCAAAACGTCCGTTTCCGAAGATAACATCAACCCCCATCTCTCGGAATCGCTCAGGGTTATCGTGTTCCTCCTCTATGGCGTGTTGGGTGCTCCTTACATACGCCATGACACGTTGCCAATCAGGCGTTGTAGGGGTGCTTGCAATGCCGTATTTTTCAGCGTCCTTGATGTAATTCGCGACCTTCGCCGCCTTCAGGAGTGCCTTGGAAGGCACACATCCCGTCCAGAGGCAGTCGCCCCCGATGCGGTGTTTCTCCACAAGTGCTGTCTTCTTCCCCAATTTCGCGCCCGCCACGGCAAGCACGAGCCCGGCACTTCCGCCGCCGATAATCGTCAAATCATACGTATCCACGATTCTCCCCTCCACACTGCATTATCTATCGTTGTTGACGCAGGACTCTACCGGGTAGCTGCCCTGTCACGTTACTCTCTTCAACAACTGAAACGCCGTTGACGAACACCCAGTTTACACCGACAGGAGATTGCACAGGATTTGACCACGTAGACCTATCTGCGACAGTCTCTGGATCGAAGACAACGATATCCGCGGCAAGCCCTCGCCTGATTCTCCCACGATCGGAGAGCCGAAAACGCTCAGCAGGAAAACCGCTCATTTTATAGATGGCTTCTTTCAATGAGATTAATTGGCGTTCTCGCACGAATTTGCCGAGATATTGCACGAAGCACCCGTAACTCCGTGGATGTGGGTGTGGGATGTTGTATACACCGTCGCTGGCAATCATCATGCGCGGATGGCTCGCAGTGCGGTTCAAAATGCGTTCATTCTCTTCAGGAGGAGTTGCCCACGGCATCACAAAGGTTTCAATCGTGGCTTCCTCTTGAATGAAATCGAAGGCGAATTCTTCATAAGACTTACCTTCACTTTCAGCGGCTTCGGCGAGCGTCATTCCGATAAATCTACCCGATCGGTTGTAACCGACAATCTGATTGCCGCCGCGTAATTCTCCTTGCAGGTATGCGATCGATTCTTCTCGGACTTCAGGGTTCTCCAGATGTGCCAACATGTCAGCAGGCGCGCCGGTCTGATATTCCATCGGGAGCATCATGGCGAGGTGTGTCATACCAGCAGGATAGAGGTAGGACTCAAACGTCAAATCTATCTGTTCCTTCTCTACCCGTTCAAGCACGTCCGCGGCTTCATCGTCAACACGCTCATGCGAGATATGCACAGGAATTTCGGCACGTTGTGCGATTTCAATCGTCTCCTCCCACGCCTGTCTTCTACCGAGGATGCGGTAGCGGATGTGTGCAGCGTAGATGGCATCGTAAGTCGCCGCAATTTTCGAGAGATGTACCAGTTCGTGCAAATCGGCATTCGCGGAAGGTTGATAGTCGAGTCCTAAGCAGAGACAGCACGCGCCCGCCTCTAACCATTCCCGTGTCGTCCGTTCCATCACCTTCAACTCATCGGCGGTTGCCGGGCGCGGATCCCACCCCATCGCACCGAGGCGAACAGCGCAATGTGGCACCTGCGGATAGAGGTTCGCCGGAATCCGTCCGTCGAACATACCGAGATATGCGTCTGGTGTTTGCCAGTTGAGTGGGACTTTCGCATCGCCATAAGCGAATTGCGTGTAGTGCCACATCTCTTGTGCTTGTTCTGGTGATAAAGGTGCCCACCCGAAACCGTCTGGCGCAGCCAAATGCGTTGTTACACCTTGGCTGACAGCGGCGAACTGATCGCGACCGCCAAGCAGGGCGATTTCAGAATGCACGTGCACATCAACGAAACCGGGACAGACAACCTGTCCCTCCACCGAAATATGGCGAGGTGTCTCTGCTTCCTTAAGGTCGCCGATCGCGGCAATTTGGTCGTCCTGAATGCCGATATCTGCGATAAAGGGTTCCCGTTCACCCGTTCCGTCAACGATGTTTCCACCTGTAATAATTGTATCAAATCTCATAGGATGCTCCTCTATTGTTGCCTTAGTCTACCACCGAAAAGAGTGTATGTCAATACGGGTTTGAGAGGCATTCAGCTTTCAGTCGCCAGCCGTCAGAAAATAGCCATCAGTCGACCGCCAATAGTTCCCAATATCGTCGGGAATCGGGGTGTTTTCGCAATGTAATACAAAGAACGGAAATGTAATACAAGGAACGGAAATGTAATACAAGGAACGGATTTAGTCTATTCCCAGACTAAATCCAGTCTATTCCCAGACTAAATCCAGTCTATTCCCAGACTAAATCGGGTGTTTCCTCCGGTACAGAAGAGTCGGGAATCGGAGTTCCCTCCTACAGAGGAGACCTACTTTTCCTTTGACAAAAAAACCGAGGGCTGATACAATGAGAATTGGTATTTACATCAAATTTATCAACTGGGCTAGCCCAGCCCAAGATAGGAGAAGAACTCGTGCGTCAAGCCTACATCTTTATCAAGACATTGCTCGCAACTCCATACTCTACATTCGGGATAGTTGTACTGTCGCTGACGATTGCGCTGAGCGGTTGTAGTGAGACTTCTTCCGGTGGAAGCGGTTTTACCGATGTGGGACGGGATGAACCGACTATTGTGGATTCTGTCTTGGCAATCAGTGTCTTCGAGGATAGACCCGATGGTATCACGACGACCTTCTCCGCTGGGGTCAACGACAAGGTGTATTTATGGGTTTTATGGGCAAACATCACAGAACATCACACCGTTAAAGTCTCATGGTTCTCACCAGAAGACGACTTGGACGACCCGCCATTCTGGACAGAAAAGAAAACCCTCACATCAACAACAGGCGATAAAATCACGTGGTTTTACATCGACTTGCCAGACATTACAGGCGAGTGGTTCGTTGAAATCCACTTAGATGACGACCTCTTTGAACGAAGTCATGTCTTCTGGGTGGAATAGAGCACAGTCCAAGGGTCCATAAATTAAAAAACCGACTCACATCCTTGGGAGGAGGACAGCCATGAATAGACTCAAAATCGCACATATCGGTACGGGCAGACGCGGTGCCGGAACCTACCTTCCCCTTATCTCGAAATTGACAGATGACCTCGAACTCGTCGCCGTTTGCGACCCACGCGAAGAGAGTGTCGCTGAACAGGGTGAGAAATACAGTGTCGCCGCCTACACAAATACCGAGCAGATGTTGAAAACGGTGAAACCTGACATCTGCTCAATTGTGATTACTCCGAGCAACAATCACATTCCAGGGCTTCTCTGCTCCGAGCATGGGGTTAGTTATTGCACCGAAACACCCATTGACACCGATCTCGGATGGGCAGACAAGATGATGGTGTCCGCAGAGGCAAACGGCACCAAACTGGAAGTCAATGAAAATTACTACCGCGTCCCAACAGAGCGGATAAAACGGGAGATGATCCTCGCGGGGGTTTTCGGGAAAGTCAACGCCGCCTATAATGACTTTCGAGGTCACGGCTATCACGGTATCGGGCTTATCCGTAGCTACGTCGGTTTTGACAATGAACCCGTACAGGTTTATGGTTTCCGAAAAGGATATAATGTCCAAGAGCACGTCTGGCGGAAAGGGCAACCGACGCGTGATACTGAAGATTGGCAACATGCAGTCATTGAGTTCGCAGATGGTGCCGTCGGGATCTTCAATTTTAGCGGTCTTTCCTACGGCTCGCCCCTGCGAGGCTTTAACGGCTCGAAGTTCTATGCTGAACGTGGGATGTGCTTCCGAAACGATGCCGTTATTTTAAACGATACTGCCGACGAACAACGCGCAGTCAACATCTCTCGTAGAACAAACACCGTCGATGGCTACGAAACCTTGGCGGCTCTTGTGGCAGACACCGATCCGGAAGTGGTGTGGGAAAATCCGTTGCAAAATTATCCACTCAGCGACGGCGAAATTACTGTCGCATCGGAACTGATGAGTCTTGTAAACGCGGTTCGTAATGACACAGAACCTGAGTATGGTGCTTACAACGGTCGCAAGGATCGGGAGATCGATGTTGCGATGGCACGTTCATGGGCAAACAACGGCGCGCCTGTCAGTTTCCCCTTTGAATACGAGGAACGTTGATACCGCTATTAGAGAATTTGCCTTGCCGTTTGCAGAGATATTCTGTATACTTAAATAATTAAGTTGGAACAATCAAAACCTTGGAGGAACCACCCATTTTGAAAAACTTTCGGTTCATTCTCGCCATTTTGCTTCTCTTTGGTCTCAGTGCGACGTTGATGGGAAATGAATGGGCGAACTACTACTTTCCAGATGCCCCGGGCAGTTACTGGGTTTACGAAGACCAGAACGGGGACGAGTTAACGCGCTACGCAATAGAGCCAGAAGAGATCGATGGCGAATTTTACCGTGCTTTCAAGTACGACCCGCGCTTGGAGGATTGGGCAGACTTCGAGCATTACGTTCAACCCTATTCCTACCAAGTCGGTGCTGAATGGGTAGCGTTTTTTGTTGGCACTGAAATCGAAAACGCACTCAAAGCCGCCACGATGAAACAGATGGACGAAGTCATCGTGTTGATGCGCCAAACCCTGATGGAACAGATGCCTCCGGAACTAAACGTTACATTCGACCTAAATTACGATATTGAAGTAGATTCTCAAGACTACTTCTATTTCCTGCCGACACCCGCCACCTTTGGTGAAGAGTGGACAGCCACAGAAATAAACGTCGTCCTCACCATGACAATTGATATCAAAGGCATGCCTATAGAGATACCGGGCGGCTCAACCCAGACCGTTAAAACCTATACCACCCTCGTGGAGTCAGGTAACGTCACCGGCACAGAAACGGTGGAGACGGAAGCTGGCACTTTTGAAAACTGCTTGGTAATTGAGTATCGAACGGATGCATCAACGGAAACAGTTATGTCTGTGGAAGTCCCCCAACAGCCGGGACCGCAAGATCAGCAAGATGTAACCCTAACAACTATCTGGTTGGCACCTAACGTCGGTATCATTAAATTTGAACACCAACACGAGGTCGCTGAGGAGAATGAAGCCCTTGGACTGGAAACACCTGAAGACCAAACGCTTGAATTAATAAGTTACGAAATCAAATCCTCGAGTTCGGAGGAAGAATGAGCACCTTCCCGGTCTATCGTCCGAGGCGACTTCGCGCAAATGAAAACTTACGGAGACTGATTCGTGAGACAACGCTCTCTGTCAACGACCTTATCTACCCGATGTTTGTCGTTCACGGACATAACACTGCGACCGAAATTTCTGCGATGCCCGGGTGCTACCAATACTCGGTTGACACCCTCGTTCTCGCCGCGAAAGAACTCGCTGCCCTCGGAATCCCGGGAACAATTTTGTTCGGAATCCCGGAGGCAAAAGATCCAGTCGGTTCTGAGGCGTACGCCGACGATGGAATCATTCAACAAGCAGTTCGAGCCATCAAAGATGCTGTGCCGGATCTGCTTGTTATGACTGACGTTTGTCTATGTGAATACACGGATCACGGACATTGCGGTGTTATTGAAGCGGGCGAAGTGCGAAACGATCCGACACTGGAGCTACTCGTCAAGGAGAGCCTATCGCATGCCCGTGCGGGTGCCGATGTTATCGCACCCTCAGATATGATGGACGGTCGCGTCGGTGTAATTCGCGAGGCGTTAGACGAAAATGGGTATGAAAACATACCGATCATGGCATATTCTGCAAAATATGCGTCTGCCTTCTACGGACCGTTTCGAGAAGCGGCGGAATCGACCCCTCAATTTGGGGATCGGCGCTCGTATCAGATGGACCCAGCAAACGCAGAAGAGGCGTTACGCGAAGTCGCATTGGATATCCAAGAAGGCGCGGATGTTCTCATGGTGAAACCCGCACTCTCCTATCTCGATGTTATCCATCGGGTCAAAACAGAATTTCAGGTGCCTGTTGCGGCTTACAACGTCAGCGGTGAATACGCCATGGTTAAAGCCGCTGCACAAAACGGCTGGATCGACGAAGAGCGGGTCGCATTGGAGGTACTCAACAGCATCAAACGCGCAGGTGCGGATATAATTTTAACCTACTTTGCGAAGTCCGTTGTGGAATGGTTGCAAGACTAAGGTTTATACATAGTGAATCGACACTGACAACTGACAACTACCAAAAGATTTTGGAGGAAAGGTTTTGGAGAGCAGTAAATCCCTGGCTGCATGGGAAAAATCACAACAACTCATCCCCGGCGGGGTCAACAGTCCCGTCCGAAATTTTAGCAAAGTTGGCGGGCACCCGCGTTTCATCGAACGTGGCGCAGGCTCGAAAATTTACGATATTGACGGAAACGCATACATTGATTACGTCGCCTCTTGGGGTCCCTTGGTTTTGGGACACGCGCATCCGAGCGTTGTGGAGGCTATCCGTTCGGTGGCATTGAACGGCACGAGTTTTGGTGCGCCGACGACACGAGAGACGGAACTCGCCGACATTATTGTCAACGCCGTGCCTTCGATTGAACAGGTGCGTCTTGTCAATTCCGGTACCGAAGCAACCATGAGTGCAATTCGTGTTGCGCGCGGGTACACCGGTCGTGATAAAATCCTCAAAATCGACAGTTGCTACCACGGTCACGTGGACTATCTATTAGCAAAAGCCGGCTCTGGTGTCGCCACGTTTGGGCTTTCCGATAGTGGCGGTGTCCCTGAGGATTTCGCACGCAATACACTCACAGTTCCCTTTAACAATCCCGATGCCGTCCGTGAAGCGATAGAAGCCAACCCTGACGAAATTGCCTGCCTCATTCTCGAACCGATTATGGGCAATATGGGCATCATCCCACCTCGTGAGGGGTATCTCGATCAACTCCGTGAAATCACTGAAGAACACGGCATTGTGCTCATCTTCGACGAAGTTATTACGGGTTTCCGGGTGGCTTATGGCGGTGCGCAATCCCGTTATAACGTTACACCCGACATGACCTGTTTAGGGAAGATTATCGGTGGCGGGTTGCCTGTTGGGGCTTATGGCGGAAAACGGGACATTATGCGGTGCGTTGCCCCAGAAGGCGATGTTTATCAGGCGGGGACACTGTCAGGTAATCCATTAGCCGTGACCGCGGGTATAACAACGCTGAAGCAACTTGCTGAACCGGGGGTTTATGAACAACTTGAGGACCGTGCCGCAACCCTCGCCGATGGTCTCGCTGAGGCGACCCAAAAACACGGTATTGACGCATGGCATAGCCGCGTCGGTTCGATGTTGATGCTCTACTTTACGTCAGAAACTGTCACGGATGCTGACGGCGCGCGCACAGCGGATACTGAACGCTTTCAACAATACTTTTGGGGACTTCTGGAACGCGGTGTCTATGTCGCACCTTCCCAATTTGAGGCGGGATTTGTCTCTTTAATTCACTCCGAAGAGGATATCAACAACACCATTCAAGCCGCAACACAAGTATTGGCGAATCTCGTTTAGTAGTTGTCAGTTGTGAGAAAAATGGTCTCCGTCAGCAATCAGCAGTCAGCGGTCAGCAAGAAAATCTCTTTACCAATGGTTTCCGAGAACCGAGAGCCATTCCTCTGATAACCGATAACTCCTCAAACTGACCACCATTAAGGGAAAGGGCAGCCACAAGGGTTGCCCCTACATTATGTCCAACTTTAATCAAATTGTTGAATTAATTGCCGATGACCTCGGTGCTGTTGAGGCGAAACTCACCGAACACACCGCCAGCGAATACACCTTTGTTGACATGGCAGTTCAACACGTTGTGGAAGGGGGCGGTAAACGGCTCCGTCCGATTCTCGTTGTGCTTTCTGCCAAAGTCTGTGGATACGAAGGGAGCGACGCACACACGCTTGCCGCTGTGGTTGAACTCATCCATGTCGCATCACTCGTTCATGACGATGTACTCGACGAAGCCGCGATCCGCCGTGGGCGTGAGACGTTACAGACGAAATGGGGCAACAAAGTCGCAGTCCTCGTCGGAGATTACTTACATGCCCGAGTCCTTTCGATGCTCGTATCCCGCCGTGCTGATGATCCAGCGATGGCAATCCTCGCCGATACCACACAGGCAATGTGTGAAGGTGAGGTCATACACGCCTACAAAAGTGGCGATTTTGACATCTCCGAAGCCGAATACCTGAAAATTATCAGTTTCAAAACCGGGAAACTAATCGCGGCGTCCTGCACCCTCGGTGCACATCTCGGAAACCCATCAGAAACACAACAGATTGAAGCACTCACAACCTACGGACAACAGATTGGAACCGCTTTCCAAATTGTAGACGATCTGCTTGATTTCACAGAAGATTCCGATAAGTTGGGGAAAGACGCGTTCGGTGACCTTCGCGAAGGAAAACTCACCTTCCCCATCATCTATGCGCGGTCTGTCTGTAATAACGATGAAAAACATAAGCTTGAGAAGGTGCTGCACCCCGATACAGATGAAACCGAAGCCATCGACTTTGTTAAATCTCTATTTCGGAGGTATGGTGTCGAACCTCACTGTTTGAAAGCCGCCCAAAGTTATGCCGATCGCGCCAAAGCCGCATTAGAAGTCCTACCTGAGACCCCTGCTCGCATCGCACTGGAACAGCTTGCAGATTACGTCGTCTCACGCGAGTCGTAAGGAAAAGCGAAGAGTCGCGATCGGGAGATCGCTCCTACAGGGGATCCGCTCAAACCGAAACTCAATAATTTCGGAAAACTAAATGACCCTGGGGTGTTGTAGCACAAACTTTATGAAGATTCAGAATTTAATTCGGTAATGTAGGTGTCCATTGTCTGCATCACGGATGACACAGATGACGCGGATTATAGATTCCTTGGTTGAGAAGTGTCTTTCATAGTAGATTTCAGAATTAATTGGACATTCTCACTTGCACAAACTGAAAGTTTATGCTACAAAGATGTCTTTTTTTACAGGGAGCGGAATCAGGCACAAACTGAAAGTTTATGCTACAATGAGTTTATTTATTTTTCGGATGCATCACAAATGTTTTATCCTGCACACATAAACCTTCAAGACCGGAAATGCCTCGTTGTTGGCGGTGGAACCGTCGCGGAACGGAAAGTTGTCGCGATGCTTCTCAGTGGTGGCGATGTTACCGTCATCAGCCCGGATGCCACGGAATTGTTGACGTTCCTCGCAAACATCGGCACAATTCGCTGGCAGAAACGGCAGTTGAAATCGGGGGATACAGATGGTTATTTCCTCGTCTGTGCTGCCACCGATTTTACAGATATTAATTCTGCTGTCTTCGCCGAAGCGCACGACAAGAACAAAATCCGCCTTGTCAACGTTGTTGATGTTATTCCACAATGCACCTTCGCCGCTGCCTCTGTCGTAACGGATGGTGAGATTCTGTTGAGTATCTCGACGAGTGGCAAAAGCCCGGCGACGAGTCGCCGTATCCGTGAATACCTTGAAGAGACCCTTCACGCCACTTCGCTATACACACTCGGATATGAAGATGACGAACCGGTGGAAATTAAGAATCAAGGACTTCCTTACCCAGTGTATCTTCTGTTGGAAAATCGTCGGTGTGTTGTCCTATGTGCGCAAAAAACGTCTGAGATTGAACGGCGTATCTCCCTGTTAGACCGATGTGGTGCGTCTGTTGTATGCATGGCACCCGACGAAATGGAGCCGCATCACCTTGAAGATGCGTTCCTCGTTATTGCAGATAAGTTTTCCGCTGTAGATAGACTTTTGAGCACTACCCTCCCTAACCCCCCTTATCAGGGGGGAATTAACAAACGCAGAAGCAAGGGGATATTCATTCGGGAATATCTTGATGCACCGGACGCAGGCACCCACTTCACTCCCGATCTCGTAATAGATAATAACCTGATCATCAGTGTATCGGCGCGAAGCAGCACAGGTATTGACGACGCGAAACGCCTACATAAAGAACTCACGAACCAGTTTGAAAACAACGGATACGGTGCTTTTATTGAATTTCTCGGATCGCGTCGCGCTGAGATTCTCAAGGCGTTTTCGACACCTAAAAAGCGTGCCGACTTCTTTGAGAGGCTTATCGACACTGTTGAAACGAAGAACGCACAACCGCAGACATGTTGTCTCGGTCTCACAAACCCTGAGTGTTCTGCTGAGTGCCTCTTCAATTGGGTTCGGCAGGGGAAACTAGCACGTGCCAATGCCTTTGCCTCCAAACTACTTGACAAAGCGGACAGGTGTTGTTAAAATTGCATCAGAATAGAAGCGTTACGCCTTTTTTCAAGACTTTCAAAATGGTTGAGAACTGCTTTAACGATCTCACGCGGATAAAAGACATTCCTGCCTTGATACGCAAAGGAAGAACATCATGAATACGCGAAACGATTTTGAATTGAAACAAAGAAAATATATGCCTGTCTTTCCAAAAGCGATCGGAAAACCGACCATTTACATCGAAGGCTACCCGTATGAGGACGAAGACCCCATGCCAGCAGGCGAATTTCACGGGATGCAGATGCATAGCTTATTTGACCAGTTCTTACGATATTTTCAGGCACACCCGCATATCCATGTCGGTATGGACAACTTTATCTATTACCGTGAAGGCGATATCAGAAAGGTCGTTGCTCCGGATGTGTATGTCGTCCTCGGTGCCGAGAAACTTCCGTTACGAAGGAGTTTTTATACCTGGGCAGAAGGCACCGTTCCGACAGCAGTTTTTGAGTTCCTTTCAGATACAACAGCGTCTGAGGACCGGCATGAAAAAGTTGAGGTGTATCTACGTGATATGGGAGTGGCGGAGTATTTCATTCATCAACCCGACATGAATCGCCCTATAGAGTTTCGGGGGTGGCGGCGGGATGCATTGGGCGACATCGTTGAGATTGAAAAAGAGGCTGATGATGGTTTGTTCAGTGCGTCGTTAAACCTTTATTTTCGGTGGGAGCTTCATGAGGCGTGGGAGCTGCGGCTATTGCGTCCGTATCTTCCTGATGGCACCGCTATTACAACCTCTATGGAGGAACATCACCTACGCGTGGAGGCGGAAGAATTGGCGGAAGAAGAAGCCGAACGACGGCAGGCAGCAGAAAGACTCACCAGAGAAGAAACCGAACGACGGCAGGCAGCAGAAAGACTCGCCAGAGAAGAAACCGAACGACGACAGGCAATAGAAACCGAGTTAGAACGCCTTCAGGCACAGCTCGCCAACCACCAAAATGAAAACGAATAATATATCCAAAGGATAGTCATATCCATCCAGTGTGAGTACACCTCCATTACCATCTCAAGACGTACGGAGCATGATAAATTTTCTATTTCTCGTCACTCTTTTAATATACTTAGCGGCAGGCATCTTTCAGACGCTCTCACTGGCGATTGGGAATCGTAGCGAAGCATCCGTAATTCGTCCAGCCATTGAGCGGCTGGCTTTTTGGTGCACCATCATTGGCTTCGCTTTTCTGACCGTTTTTATTGCGCTGTGGTGGCTACAACAGGGTCATTTCCCAATGACGCACTGGACGGATTCCACCGCCTTCTTTGCGTGGGCAATCACGCTGATTTATCTTGTCATCGTGCATTTGACGCATCTCCGTACACTCGGTAGTTTTGTGATACCGGTTGCGTTTATTGCCATACTTATCTCATACAGTTTCGCTACGCACACAGCTGCGCTCCCAGAACCGTTGCAAACTTACTGGCTTCTCGCACATACGACCCTTATTTTTCTCGCTTATGCGGCGTTCATCGCCGCCTTTGGGTTTGGACTGATGTACCTCATATCAGAACGGAAAATCCGCAGAAAAGTAGATACCCTTTTTGATAACCTTCTCCCCTCTCTGGGTATATCCGATGAACTTGGATATCGCTGCACAATTTTGGGTGTGATTCTGCTTACAATGGGGGTTATCGTCGGAAGCCTCTGGACCCAATATATCCGAGATGTGCCGTGGAGGTGGCTTGATGCGAAGGTAATCTCCACATTGGTGACGTGGTTTATCTATGTCGCGCAAATCGGTATCCGTCAATTTTGGGGGTGGCATGGACGCAGAGCTGCGTATGCTGCAATCATCGGTTTCGTTGCCGTCCTTTGCACCTACGTTGGCGTGGATCTGTTTTTAGACAGTATGCACACGTACCGCTAAGGGCATTTAATGGTTCCCTGCTACGAACCAGCTCAATCTCAGTTCTAAATTTGACACAACGGTTGATATGTGATATAATTTACCAAACGCAAAATGCCTCACGCTTTTAGATTCTTTCGGTGAAAGGAATGAACCACATCGTCTCCATCGGAACCAGCCACCATGTCGCCCCTATTGAATTCAGGGAAAGACTGGCGTTTTCCGAAGAACAACTCATTGAATCCCTCCAGCACTTCCGTGAATCTGATCAGGTTCAAGAAGCAGCGATACTCTCTACCTGTAACCGGGTAGAGGTGTATGCAATCCTGAATTCCGTACGGACTACCGAGGCGGCTGCCAAGGTGTTAGTCGAATTCCTCTCCCGATGTCATCGAATTGATATGGAATCGCTGAAGAAATGGACGTATCTCCACCATAACGTGGAGACAATCCGGCACCTCTTCAGAGTGACATCGAGTCTTGATTCTATGGTTGTCGGCGAGTCCCAAATACTGGGTCAAGTCAAAGATGCCTACGACACCTCACGTTCAGCAGGCAGTACGGGAACCATTCTCAACCGTCTTTTCACCAAAGCCTTCAGCGTTGGCAAACGCATCCGATCTGAGACGACAATCACGACCGGTGCTGTCTCCATTAGTTACGCCGCCGTTGAACTCGCCAAAAAGATTTTTAACACACTCGAAGGTAAAACTGTTGCGATTATCGGCGCAGGAGAGATGAGCGAACTCACGGCAAAGCATCTCGTTGCAAATGGGGTCTCTAACGTGATTGTTGCAAATCGCACTTATGAACGGGCAGTCAACGTCGCACAGAAGTTTGATGGAATCCCCCTTGCCTATGACAGTGATCTCAATTTCCTCATTGATGCCGATATTGTCATTAGTTCTACCAACGCCCCTGATTATCTTATCAAGAGACAACCGCTCGCCAAAATCATGCGGAAACGGAAGCACCGATATATGTTCCTTATCGACATCGCCGTGCCGCGCGACATCGAGCCGGATGTGAGTAAACTTGACCAGGCGTTTCTCTACAATATCGACGATCTGGAAGCCGTTGTTGCCTCAAATCTCCAAGACCGACAACAGGAAGCAACCCGCGCAGAGCAGATTGTCTCTGAAGAAACTAAGCGGTTCTATGACCAATTGCAAATCTTCCAAGTCAACCCTACGATTAAAGCACTGCACCAGCAGTTTCGAGAGATAGCCGACACCGAATTGCAAGCGTGTTTCTACAAAGCAACACTCTCCGATCAGCAAGAGGAAGCCATCGCTTCTATGGCGCAGGCAATTGTCAAAAAACTGCTCCATCATCCAATGCGGAACCTACGTTGCGCTGTCAACGACGGCGATGCCGATCACGGGCAATACGTTCAGGCACTACAGGAATTGTTCGCTTTGGACGTTAACGATGAGAACCCAGAATAGCAATCAGCCATCGGTTCCCAGATCATTAAGAAATCTTTCATAACCCAGAGGCAGTTGGAATTCACCGAAAATCACCGTGAAACGGTGACCAGATTTGATAATTTAAAAATGCACAACTCGCTTGTAATCGGCACACGTGGTAGTCAGCTCGCACTTTGGCAGGCACAATTCATCAAGAATCAATTGGAACGCCATTTCCCTACCTTGGAAGTCTCCCTCAAGATCATCAAAACCACCGGTGATAGGATTCAAAACCGATCGTTAGTTGGACTGGGCAAAGGTATTTTCACCAAAGAGATAGAAAACGCCCTTTTAACTGGCGACATCGATCTCGCTGTCCACAGTTTGAAAGACCTCCCGACAGAATTGCCAGAAGGGCTTTGTATTGCCGCTATCCCGGCACGGGAAGACCCGCGCGATGTGCTTGTCACGGACACAGGAATGCCTTTAGAAGGCTTGCCGGAAGGTGCGAAGATCGGTACCACAAGCCCACGCCGAAAAGCACAACTCCTCTATATCCGCCCAGATCTGCGAGTCGTTGACGTTCGAGGCAACATTGATACGCGGTTACGCAAACTCCGCGAGACCGACCTTGACGGAATTATCCTCGCCGCGGCAGGCATCAAACGTCTTCTCGAACCAGAAATTATCACACAATTTTTTGATACGGAACAGATGGTCCCAGCAGTCGGACAAGGTGCGCTCGCGATTGAAGTACGGGAAGGGGACGACAGGGTTGAAAAACTGCTTCTGCCGCTGAACGATGCTTCAGCAACGGCAGAAATCACAGCGGAAAGAACTGTCTTGGAAAACCTCGGTGGTGGCTGTCAAGTACCGATCGGCGCGCACGCGAAACACGTTGATGGTGAACTCTCGCTTATCGGTGCGGTTTGTCACCCAGACGGCACGCGCCGCATTGTGGAAAGCAGCATCGGAACACCAGATACAGCACAGCACTTAGGTGGAGTTGTTGCCGAAAAACTTCGGAACAGTGGGGCAGCTGAACTGATATAACCCAAGTTCCCAGTTTCCATTTACATAGTGAAGAAACACCCAAGCAAAAACCCCCTACGGGGTGCAGCTCCTTGAATACCCGATTTTCTATTCTCACTGCGAAGCAATACCACCCCTACGGGGTGTAAAGAGATGTTTTCCTTGAAAAATCCGTATTGAAATGTCCATGACCTATTCGGTAGCAATTTGGGTTGATATAGTATGGTTTCCTGTTGAGAAAGCGTACCTTATAGTAAGGTCGAAAAATACTTGGGCACTCTCTAACGCGACGGGCAATGAATGGTTTCCCTACTACGAACGGGTGTTTGTTGAAGAATAGGTGCTCACTTAATTCTAAGCTTTACTATAAAAGGTATAATCGAAAACTTAGCCCGTAATGAAATGGAGGGCGGATCTATGGAAAGGCGCGCGAAGATTCAGACCCGCCTCATCGAACCGCAAGGAAAAATTAAAAATCAGAAACTGCACATAGGTATTGTTTACATCGTAGGTGCTGGTCCTGGCGATAAAAAACTCATCACGCTCAAAGGTGTAGAGTGCCTTCAGCGCGCTGATGTTGTCATTTATGACCTGCTGCTAAACGATGCTCTGCTGGAACATTGCCCGGCGCACACCGAAAAGATCAAAGCCCCCGATCCAAGAATCCGAACCACACGTCAAGATGAACTCAATGGTTTGTTGGTTGAACACGCCAAAGCCGGTAAAATCGTCGTGCGCCTCAAAGGCGGCGATCCGTATATCTTTGGACGCGGCGGCGAAGAAGCAGTTGCCCTCACGGAAGCAGGAATTCCATTCGAAGTCGTTCCGGGTATCACATCTGCGATTGCCGCATCCTCTTATGCGGGTATCCCGGTTACACATCGCGACTATGCCTCATCGGTCGCTTTTGTTACGGGGCACTCCGCGGCATTACGTCCGGATTCAAACATCAATTGGGCAAACCTCGCCACAGCCGTTGATACGCTTGTTGTCTATATGGGAGTTGCGCACCTTCGTCAGATTGTGGAGCGGCTGACAGCGCACGGTAGAGATCCGCAAACGCCTGTCAGTTTAGTACGCGTCGGAACGACACCGCAACAGCACGTCGTGCAAGGCACGCTTACCGATATTGTGGAAAAGGTGGATGCGACTCAACTCAAAAGTCCGGCGGTTATCGTTGTAGGAGAAGTGAACCGGCTACGCGATCAACTCCGCTGGTTTGATACCAAACCCCTCTTCGGAAAACGGATACTTGTCACACGCGCCCGTGCACAAGCAAGTGAATTCGCAGATCTTTTGGAAGCAAACGGCGCAGAGGTCATCCAATTCCCTACGATACAGATCCAACCTATTGAGGGTGTGGAGATACCCCCTCCCAACGCATACGATTGGGTTATCTTCACGAGTGTCAATGCTGTTGAGATTTTCTATGAACGTCTACAGGAAGATGGAAAGGATGCCCGCGCATTCGGTGAGAGCAGTATTTGCGCAGTTGGTGCGAAAACAGTGGAGGCTCTAAACCGCATCGGTATCCACCCCGATTTTGTCCCTTCTCACTCCCACGGAAGTGCGATCACCGCTGAAATAGGGGAGGTGAACGGAAAGAAAATCCTCTTGCCTCGTGCGAAAATCGCCACTGCCGACTTGCCCAACGGTTTGCGTGAGAAGGGGGCACAGGTCGATGACGTGCCTCTCTACGATACCGTCAAAGTGGCAAGCGAAAATAGTGATGAAATTGAAACCGATCTTTTGAACGGCAGGATTGATCTCGTCACGTTCACGAGTTCCTCAACGGTTATGAATTTTCTGGAAATGTTTCCCGCACAGGCACCTACGAAATTACTCGCGAATGTCAAAGTCGCCGTGATTGGTCCCACAACGCAGGAAACGGCACTGGCGCGTGATGTACGGGTTGATGTGGTTGCGAAGGAAGCATCGGTTGAAAGCCTTGTGGAAGCAATTATTGAGGCATGATTTAAATAGGACGCACGAATCTAATTCGTAGGAATAGTGCCCTAAACGGGCAATGAATGGTTTCCCTACTACGAACGAAGTCTATCTGAATTTCAGGGTGGACAAAACAAAAGGAGATTACAAATTCATGAAGAGAAACCGAAATTTCTGTTATAGCCTGCTCGTTTACTTACTCATGTTCAGCGTTGTCTGTATAGCGAACGCCGCAGACGAATCCTTCGGGGATCCATTCGAGAAGGGAAAGTTGCAAAATCCAAATTGGAAATGGCAAAACGAACCCCCGGATTGGGATGTCGGTGAAACCCGAGAGGATTACCTGTATATTGACAGTGAAGTCAACCGAAACATCTGGGCAACGGACGAATCCCACTTCCTCTATCAGGAAACGGATGCCGAGATGTTTGATGTCGAAACCCATTTCTTTTCCAAATGGGATACCGATTCGGGTGTGAATGGACTCCTCGTCAAAAGCCCAAAGGACGATAACTGGGTCACCATCAAATTCTGGTCGCGTGATGCGGGGGCAAAAGGGCAACTTCAGTTCCAAACCAAGGAGGCAGGTTTGGGTCCACCTGATCCGCCGTGGCGTCCGGAGTTTGGGGACACTGAATTGTTTCTCAGGCTCAAGAAAGAGAACGATCATTACACCGGGTGGTATAAAATGGACGCAAATGACGACTGGACAGATTTCGGGGAAGGCGACTTTAAGCTGACACCACCGCTGTGGCTCGGGATTTATGCCGGTGTTGCCTCAGGTGTCGGTTCCTTAGAGGTTGAATACGAATATTTCCAAGACAATGTGACCCCTTGGGGTGTTGAACCTGAAGGTAAAATGGCAACAACGTGGGGCATCTTGAAGTCACGCTATTAGCGTTACGGTCATGATTATTTGTAGGGGTAGGTCTTGTGACTACCCCCATCCATCCGTGAACGTTCTACCCAAAAATCGGGAAGATATAAGGCACAAGCACTTTTTGATAGACGGTAATCGTTCCGAAGATCGAATAATAACCCGCGCACAACACGAGTCCAATCTGTTTCCATAAGGGTGCTTGTATCTCTGGCGGTAAAAATTTCCGGTTCACATAGAGCGTATGCAACGCCGAAAATACGAGGAGATACCCGCCAACCGTTGCCGATACGAGAATCATGAAGAACGGTTTTGCGAGATACATCGCGATGATGCCCCAGATGATATAAACGCCGAGTATCGGATAGTAAATCCATTTTGCGCTGTGTTCACCCAAATTTCGGGCACGTTTCACGCCGGTCCAAATAATATCGGTAAAACCGCGCGGGACCCCATCTACGCCACCGAGTTGTGTCGAAAACAGCACCCAGAACCCGCAAAGCAGTGTGAGATACCACATACTTCTACCGCCTTTTTCCTCAAGTCCTTGCGCTTGCATTGCCGCTGCCGACCACTGTTCCATCTCCTGCCCCTGAGGGACATACTGCAAGGTCAGCATTGCGGGCAACGCAATACCGACGAAACACCCGATCATCCAAATATAATACTGTTCAAATCGGACATATTTCCACCACTCTTTGAACCGTTTGAGGTTCTCTGGTGTGATGCGAAACACTTTGCCCCAGTGTGAAAGCGTCACGTGCTGTCCACCAATCATGGAAGGAATCGCACCGACGAGACTGCTCATGCCCCATCCTTTATCGCGCACGTAATGGGTCATGCCAACATTGCCTAAACCACCGCTACCAGCATACGCCGCGAATGCACCGACCAACAACCAATTTACCTGTCCATCTGCTCCCGCAGTTGGGAGTGCCCCGAAACTAAAGAAACCTTTGATGACAGCCCACCACACTTTTGGCGACACCATAAACAGGTCTACGACGATGAGATAGCTGATGATCCATATCACCATAAAGAGTTGCACTTTCTCAAGGGAGTTGTAAATCTTCCCTCCGAACAGCACAATTCCCAGACAGGAGAAAAAGATGAGATATGCGAACACACGCACCGTTCCGCCATCTGCATCCTGCGGCATATAGCCGAGCCACGCAGCAGCGAGTGCTGTCGCAGCCGTCATTGCCCAACCGGGCCAAATCCCGAAAAAGTTAATACCCGAATAGAAAGACATCCAGAAAGGGGCACCGGGTTTACACCGCATATAACCGCTCATCATCGGCTCGCCGGTATAGAGCGTATAGCGGATCGCCTCTGTATTCAGAATCACTTGAAGTAGGATGGCGATTGTTGCGATCCAGAGCAATCTGCCGCCGTATTGTGCGGTAATCGCAGGACCGAGCAGCCACTCTCCGCTGCCGATTGAACCGCCCAAGGCGATGATGCCGGGACCTAAGATACTCCGAAACGCTTTTCCAAATTGATAAGGCGGCGGTGCTGGTAAATCGTCAACCTCCCAATCGGGGAGCGTACCGCCCGCTACACGTTCTTTGGTTTCTTCCATATTGTTCCGCTACCCTCCTCTACTTCTAATCGTGGATTGAGGTATTGACTCGTTCCTGTCCTGCTTCTACCACTCCCAACAGATAGGAACGTCTAACTTCTCAGCAATACCAGCGAGACCTCGTAAATGGTCTACGTGGATTGGGATACCGTTCTCAAGGTAATTATCGTAGTTATTCCACTCAATTTCGCCGGGGAGATATGCCTGTTCCACGCCTTCAGCTGTTTTCGAGGCGTGAATCTTGTCGATACCTCGCTGGATTTCCGCAACGTAACCCTCGTAGTCTGTGAAACTCGCCACATCCATCGCGAAGAAGAAGTGTTCAGACGGGTCGCCTGCTTTATTACACGCCATCAAACCCCCGCTCAAAGGACCCGCTAAGATGCCCATGATGAATCCCAATCCGTAACCCCGCGGTCCCGCCGCAGGTGCGAGGAAACGTCCCTTCTCTGGATCATTGGTAGGCTGACCTGTCTCATCTATAAGCCAGCCTTCGGGAATCGGCTTGCCATACATTCGGAGTGTGCCAATTTTTCCCCATGCGGAAACACCGCACGCCATATCCAAGACGACTGGATGTCCGTCGCCGGTAGGTAAGGCGTAACTCATGGCGTTGTTGGCAACCACTGCTTCTGCACCGCCGGGTGCTACGATAGAGGCTCCCCCTGTGTTCGTCGTCGAAAACCCGACCATCTGGCTCGACGCCGCCATAATTGCGTAGCATGCCGCTGCACCGAAATGACCGGCATTGCGAACCCCAGCAGCGGCGATACCCGTTGCTTTTGCCTTCTCTATCGCCGTCTCCATTGCGAACGTGCTTGCGAGATGTCCCATCCCGTTATCTCCGTCAACAACAGCGAAACTCGGTCCCTCTGTCGCGAGACGGAGGTCAGGTTGTGGGTTCATCTTTCCATCAAGAATGCTGTTAAGGTAACCCGGTAAAGCGCGTGTGCCGTGTGAATGCACACCGCGTAAATCGGTTAGCACCTGATGCTTCGCGATTGTCTCTCCGTCTTCCGAACGCAACCCTGCTTTTTCACAAAGCGTCCGAGCGAAATCGTGTAACTTCGCTGAATCTACCACAATTTCTTGCATAACATCCCTCCAGTTGTGAATTCACCGCCCATTTTAGCAAAGGAGCGGTTAGGAATCAAGCACAATCCGATTTTTTCAGGGGTCCCACCATTTCTTTTGAAAATCGTGTGTGTTTAACGCTAAAATTTGCACAATAAGAAATACACTGGAGGAAATACACATGCGTCCATGTAATCTCTCGAAAACAAAGAAAAAAATATGTTTCGTGTCTTCTATGCTCGCGTTCATCTACCTGATTCTCTTTTCCTGCGCGAACCCATTGCAACCGGTGGATAGCGATGAGGAAC
>JAPOOP010000724.1 GCA_026713385.1 Candidatus Poribacteria bacterium
AGTATCTGTGCAAGCCGAACCAAGAGTTTCTCTAATCCTCTACGTTGTGTTGTATGCTCCGAACGTTCCGAGAGGTCCACTGTATTAGAAAGTTGCAGTTGCGTTAGAGCCTCCAAAATGAGTTGTTCCTCCTCACTGAGCCGATAGCCGACTTTCTCTCTCGGAAGCACACGGATCTGTTCCTCAAGTCGTTTTAGCTGATACAGAAGTGAACGTGGATTGTGTTCGTCAAGAAGCAACAACTCAAGAACAGTCGGAAAATGGAGTGCCGCACGATATCGGCTTCGATAAGTGATTAGACTTTCAGCTGCAGCAAGGACAGATTCAAGTAAGAGACGTTCGATCCAGTCGTCTTGCACTGCGACGAGACTTGAACGACAAAGCACAATCAGAAGCAGCGCACGTTCAATACGCCGCCCCATATCCATGCTGATCCAGCCGATCGTTTGCGTCATGCTCTCCGCGTTGAGTCCGCTTAATGCAGAAAGAAAAATCATGAGCTGATCAAGCGAAGCCAATTCTGTCTCTTGTAAAATGGGATCCGTCAATATCGCTGTGTCTGTCTCTCCATCTTTGGGGATACTTTTGTCGAGTACGGCACATAAATCCTCAATATTGTTCATCACGCGCCACGTATCGGTGGACCAACGGTCTCGAACCGCATACGCTGCACTGAGGAGTGCCTGAAGTGTTGACACGAGACTCCCGCTGTTTTCTGTGTCCCGCATGATGGAAAGAAGCTCGCTTTCCAGTGATTGTTCATCCTGACTCACAAAACCCGGATGAGATGACCTCAAACCCGTGAGAGAATGGAGCATACTCCGGAGATACGCAAGTTCAGAAACATCCCTCGCGTCTTCGCCAACGATCTCCGTGAAAATAGTAGAAGGTGGCACTTCGCCTAAAGTCGAGGTCTCCAAACCCATCTTGCCCATCTTGACTTTATCCAACATAATTCGAAGGAGGCGCGCCTGTCCCTCTGCGCGTTCCGCATAACGACCAACCCAGAATAGGTTTTCAGCCGATCGACTCGACAATCCAGCAGGATTCGTAGAAGCAGGACCCCGTACCTCAGTGATACGTCGTTGCCATAAACTGACATGTGGCTCAGGTTCTGAAGCGAGCACCCAGGTGTCTTTACTCACGCCCCCATCTTGGATTGAGATTGTCAACTCGTCTCTCTCACCAGCACAGCGCGTGAGTGCGCCCGGCATCACGGCGTAGCCCTCTTTTTCTGCGAATAGAAAACAACGGAGAATTGCGCTGCGCGGCTCAAGTTTTCCCTCAATCAGGGACGGCGTTGTCGATAGGTGAATATGTTCCTGTCCGACGTACAAGTGTGGGTTGGTATTAATCTGGATGCGGAGCGCGTCAAGTGCTGCCTTGCTCAGTTGAGTCCCAAACAGGGAACGCTCGCCCGGTTGACGATGAATGGTTTTAATAACCAACTTCTCAATGTTTGCCAGCACATATTCCCGCTGCTTCGCCTCTCCACACCACCACGTTGCCACAGACGGGAGACGGAGATCTTCGCCCATCAATTGCTTTGCGATGCCGGGAAGGAATGGCATCAAACCCGGATTCTCCAAAATACCACTACCCGGCGGATTTATCACAACCACATTTCCCTGTCGAATTACTTCCAACAAGCCCGCAACACCAAGTCGTGAATCTTGTCGAAGCTCCAACGGGTCACAGAAGGTGTCGTCTACTCGTCGCAGAATAATATCGACAGGACGTAAACCATCAAGCGATTTTAACCAGACACGCCCATCCCATACCGTTAAGTCGTCACCTTGGGCTAAGGTATAACCAAGATAATTTGCGAGATAGGTGTGCTCAAAGTAAGTTTCGTTGAGGGGACCAGGGGTCAGCACAACAACATGTGGGTTGTCTATCTGGTGCGGTGCGATACGGGTAGCGGTTTCGAGTTGGTATTGTAGGTCTGCCACGCTGTTTTGCAACGCGCGGAAGAAGAAAGAGAGACGATGAACACCGACTTCGCCAAAGAGATTCGGCAGTGCTCGCGCAAGGACGGTGCGGTTTTCGAGCGCATAACCCGCTCCTGATGGTGCTTGTGCCCGATCACTGAGTATCCAGATATTGCCATCTGATCCGCGCGCCAAATCGGCGGCATAATTCAACAGGAATGGGGATCCAGACGGAGCAAGCCCGACACATGAACGTAAAAATCCTGCATGTGCATAAACCACTTCTGGTGGTATCACACCATCCTTGATTAAGGTTCGCTCCCCGTAGAGATCCATCAGGATCAGGTTCAGCAGTTCCGCACGCTGGGTAAGCCCTTCAGAGATAGTTTGCCAGTCAGTGTTTGAAATAATAAATGGAATAGGATCGAGTTCCCACGGACGATGCCCTTGCCGTTCCCCGTGCAAGACGTAGGTAACACCATTCTCTCGAAGCAGGCGTTTCACCGCTTTGTCGAGAGATTCTATCTCCGCGAGCCCTAAGGTGTCCAGTCCCTGCATGAAAGTGTGCCAGTGTGGATTGATTTGTCCATCCCGATTCAGCATTTCATCGATCTGTCCACTCGAAACGTCGCTTGTTCGACCATACGGCACGTCAGCTGACTTAGCAGTGTTATAATTATCGCCAATCACCTTCCAATTTTCCATATCTGCCCTGATAAAATTGTAAAGTTCCCAAGTGTACTAAAATTTCAAAGTTATAAGGATGTTAGGAGTGATTAAACCCTCTTGCAATTTCCTAACTTTTTAATTTGCAAACTGCCTTGTGGTTCCACATCTGGCATCAAGTCAAGAGTTCCTACGGAGATCCAATGTGTACGGATACTCGGCATTCGTTTCTTCCGGTGGGACAGTTGTCGGACCCGGAGGGTGTCCTTCAGCCAGAAATTCTCCAGTCGCAGGTCCTGACGGTCGCGGTTGAATAACACCCGGCGTATGCCCTTCAGTTCCGAACCGGTTCACGCGTCGGGATTCCGCCTCGTAAGCATTGACCGGGAAAGTGTCGTAGTGTCGTCCACCCGGATGTGAGACGTGATAGGTACAACCCCCGATTGCCCGTCCGTTCCACGTGTCAATGATGTCGAATACAAGCGGTGAGTGTATACCAATAGTGGGATGCAAAGCTGATGGAGGTTGCCACGCTCGGTACCGCACCCCACCGACGTATTCGCCATGTGTCCCCGTGTTGTGAAGAATCAAACGCCGCCCGTTGCATGTAACAATATATCGGGAGTCTGTCAATCCACGCACCCTCACCTGAAGCCGCTCAACAGATGAATCAACAAAACGTGATGTACCCTGTCGGGCGACCTCTTCGCCAAGCACATGCCACGGTTCAATCGCCATCCTCAATTCGATTTCAATATCTCGGACGTTTACAGTGCCTAACTTCGGAAAACGGAATTCAAAAAATGGATCCAACCATGCCATCTCAAACGGATAGCCTGCTTCTTGAAGTTCGGTAACGATCTCCTGTATATCAGCCCGAACGTAGTGATGCAACATGAATCGGTCGTGCAATTCTGTCCCCCAGCGCACAAGTTTTCCCTTATAAGGGGTCTTCCAGAATTTGGCGATTAATGCGCGCACCAGCAGCATCTGCACGATGCTCATCTGCGCATGGGGTGGCATCTCAAAAGCCCGGAGTTCAAGTAGTCCAAGCCTTCCACTTGCTGAATCAGGCGAATAAAGCTTGTCAATACAGAATTCCGCACGATGCGTATTACCGGTGAGATCTACCATGAGGTGTCTGAGTAGCCTGTCTACCAGCCAAGGTGGAGCATCTTCCGCATCGTTGATCGTTTCTACAGGCGGCATCTGTTCAAAAGCGACCTCAAGTTCATAGAGTTGTTCATTACGTCCTTCATCTACCCGAGGTGCCTGGCTCGTTGGTCCAATAAACGTACTCGAAAAGAGATAAGACAAACCGGGATGGTGTTGCCAATAGGTGATGAGACTTCGTAATAAATGTGGCTGTCGCAAAAATGGGCTATCCGCCGGGGTAGCACCACCAACGACAATATGATTACCACCGCCAGTCCCCGTGTGCTTACCGTCCAACATGAATTTCTCAGCACCAAGCCCTGCTAACCGCGCTTGTTCGTAAAGCGTTGTGGTATTCTGTACCACTTCATTCCAATTTTTCGCCGGGTGGATGTTCACCTCAATTACACCTGGGTCAGGTGTCACATCTAAGGACTCAATTCGCGAATCATGCGGGACTTCATATCCTTCCAGAATCACCGGCATGTTCAATGCTTCGGCAGTCTCTTCCATTGCCGCAAGAAGCCGCAGATAATGCTCTACATGCGTCAAAGGCGGCATAAAAATGTGCAATCGTCCGTCTCGCGGCTCAACACAGAGTGCTGTCCGAAAAATCGGCGGAAGCACGCCATCACGATCATCATGATCGCGTGACTTCCGAGTTTGTGCTTCACTGTTTTCTGCTGCACGGGTTCCTGCCGTATTTTTTTCCGCTAATGCATCCAAACTTTCCTCGCGGGACTCAAGCGGGTCGCGCTCGTAAACTGTTTCCTGCTGTTCCTCCGGTACCCACTGTAAAGACTCCAAGGGTAGACGTAACCCGATAGATGAATCACCGGGAGTTAAGAACATACGTCCACCTTTAAAATCCCACGAACAACTCTCCCAAGCATTGGTTACGAGATTCCAGCGTAACGGTAGCGCGTACCCGATCGGTTCCCCGAGCGTCTCAGTCTGTAGAAGTTGCGCGAGTCGATGTCGTTCGGAAGTTTCCTTGAAATCAAATTCAAGTGGATCAATGTTGACAGGAAGTCTCTCCTCTGTCCAAAGGAAAAAAAACGCGTCTTCATAAGCGGGGACTATTTGATCTGGCAAGAGTCCTAAGCGTTTGACGAGGTGGTGCACGAATTTCTCGGCATCTTGAGCACCGAAACCATAGTCTTTATGCGGTTCGGCGAGAAGTTTATCGTTTTGCCAAACGGGGACCCCGTCCTTTCGCCAAAAACACCCGAACTTCCAACGTGGTAACGGTTCACCGGGATACCATTTCCCCTGCCCATGATAGAGTGCACCACCGGGTCCGAAACTATCGCGCAAACGCCGTAAAAGTCCTGCTCCCAGCTCCCGTTTCTTCGGACTGTCCGCTTCGGTATCCCACTCCGCACCTTCTGTATCTTTGATGGATACGAAAGTAGGTTCACCGCCCATCGTCAACCGAATGTCGTTCCGAATTATATCTTCGTCAACCTGTTGTCCGAGGGTATTAATATTAGCCCACTGCGTTTCCCTGTAAGGTTTTGTTACGCGCGAGTCTTCGTGGATGCGCTGAACGGTGTTGCTATAGGTAAATTCTGTTTCACACTGATCTGTATAGCCAGTGACAGGTGCGGCACTTACCGGGTTCGGTACACACGCCAACGGAATATGCCCCTCCCCGGCAAATAAGCCGGACGTAGGATCCAGCCCTACCCACCCTGCGCCGGGTGCGTAAACCTCGCACCAAGCGTGCAGGTCGGTAAAGTCTTGCGATGGACCGGCGGGTCCCTCTACAGGCTTCTGATCCGCAACAAGTTGGACGAGGTATCCAGAGACAAACCGAGCGGCTAAGCCGAGGTGGCGTAAAATCTGAACGAGCAACCAACCTGTATCCCGGCATGAACCGATCTGCTTTTCTAACGTCTCTTCACAGGATTGTACGCCCGGTTCCATCCGAATCGTGTATTTTACATCTTTCCATAGGCGTTGGTTAATATCAACGAGAAAATCATTCGTTTCCTGCTTCGTCCGTGGAATATCTTCCAACCACGCTGTAAGCAGGGGACCCTTCTCTTTGATCTCAAGGAAAGGGGCTAATTCCTCTTTAAGTTGCGCTTCGTAAGTGAATGGATAGTGTTCAGCACTCGTTTCCAGGAAAAAATCGAAGGGATTAATGATGGTCATATCTGCAACGAGATCAACTTCAACCGACAAGGCGCGTGTAGGTTCGAGAAAAACAACACGAGCTTGATAATTGCCGAATGGATCCTGCTGCCAGTTAATAAAATGATTCTCAGGTTCGATTCTGAGTGAATACGCTTCAATCGGTGTGCGGCAGTGGACGGCAGGTCTCAACCGAAAAACGTGTGGAGACAAATTGACGAACCGATCATAGCGATAAAGTGATTTGTGATTGATTGCTACATGGATAGCCATAGCTGTCGACCTCTTTAAACCTCGCCAACATCTGTTGTCTCTTCATCCATCGGTTCTCCATTGACGGGGCGTAAGGCGAAAAATGTCTTATGAATATCGGCACCGACAAGGTTCAGTTTAGTTTGGAAAGCATCAAGAAACTCGTGCAAACCCGTCGCGAGAACCTGTTTGACCTGGGCGTACGCAAATTCAGCACGCAGCTGCCCCAAACGCTGTTCCGCTGGATTTGAGAACGTTTCTAACGGGGTCCCGGAGATGGCGTGCAACGATTCCTCAGCTCTGGCGAGACAGTAAAGCACAGACCTCGGAAACTCACGATCCAGCAATAAAAAAGCGACCACCTCGTTTGGAGAGATAAGCCCATAGGTGCGACGGTACATCTCAAAACCGCTCGCAGAATGTAACAGTGCCCCCCACTGAATATCATCAAAGGGCGTATTCACATCCCAGATAGATGGCAATAAAATAAAATATTTGACATCAACGATTCTTGATGTTTTATCGGCGCGTTCGATAAGACGTCCCAACTGGCTGAAATGCCACGCTTCGCTATGCGACATGATGTTATCTGTCAGTCCCATGAATAGGTGGGAGGCGAGTTTGATTTCCCGGAAAAATTCATGCGGTTCATCCATTGCCCACTGTTCGGAGGTGTTCGCCACCAGTAAGTAGGCATCATTTAACTGTTCCCACATCTCCGATGAGATATTTTCGCGTATCGACCGAGCATTTTCACGTCCAGCCCGCAGACACGAGACAATCGAATTCGGATTTTCAGCGTCGAATGCCAAAAACCGAATCACCTCTTCGCGTGATGCTTCACCGTACTGTTCAGCGAATACCTCGTCATCACCCGTTGTGGCTACCAAGGGTTCCCACTGCGCCTGCACGCCAACTGGTAGGTCAAGGATAAGATGGAGGTTGACATCGACAAAACGAGCGACGTTTTCTGCGCGTTCAATATAGCGACTCATCCAATAAATTGATTCTGCAACGCGACTCAGCATGATATCCTCCTACACCGGATTCGACAAAACCCAAGTATCCTTACTACCGCCACCCTGTGACGAGTTGACAACCAATGACCCTTTTTTCAACGCGACCCGTGTTAATCCACCCGGAAGGACGTAAATATCTTCACCATAAAGGATAAACGGGCGCAAGTCAACATGTCGTCCTTCAAAATGGTCATCAATCAGCACCGGCACCCGTGAGAGTGAGAGCGTCGGTTGGGCGATGTAGTTGCGTGGGTTGTCTTTGATGCGGCGTGCAAATTCCTCGCGTTCTGCTTTGGTTGAATGCGGACCGATCAGCATCCCGTAGCCGCCTGACTGGTTCGCTTCTTTCACAACGAGTTCATCGAGGTGCTCCAGGACATATTTTCGATCGGTATCTTCCCAGCACATGAAGGTCGGAACGTTCGGAACGATAATATCTTCGCCGAGGTAATATTTGATGATCTGTGGCACGAACGAACAGACGACTTTGTCATCGGCAACGCACGTCCCAGGGGCATTGACCAAAGCGACACGTCCAGCCTTGTAAACCTCCATCAAACCCGGAACGCCTAACATTGATTCAGGTTGGAACACCGTCGGGTCAAGGAA
>JAPOOP010000516.1 GCA_026713385.1 Candidatus Poribacteria bacterium
GGGACAGCACGATCCGCGTCGGCATCCACCTCCAACAACGCTGGCAATTTACCTTTCGCTGACTCAGCACGTCCGTGCGCCGCCAATCCTTCTGCGTAACTGCCGGGGATAACATTCATACAACCGTTCTCCTCATCGGCGTCATCGAGGGCTATCCAGATGCTCACAAGATTGGGCGGGTCGCATTGCCAATATGCATTGTCCTGATGCCAATACACCTCACCGCCGTGATAGGCGGGTTTGTAGAGAGCCTGATCATGGAATAACTGGATGTTGCCTCCAATTAAACTCTCGGCAATGTCTAATAGCGGGTCGTGGTAGAGTAACTTCCGAAATTCCTCATCGAGCCGCCACATTTCCATGATCTGCAACATTTCTTCGTCACGATCGGCATCCTCATCGCTTTCCGAGTCCCCAACAACTGCAAGATTACGCAATCCTTCACCGATTGTGTCGCGTTTCTCTGCAAATAGTGCGTCATAATGTTCGCGTAGCACGGTAAGGTGTTCGTCATCAATGAGTCGTTTTTCTATGTTGAGATAGCCTACACGTCTGAATTGTTCAACCTCTTGCGGTGTAAGTTTCATTTTTTAAATTTTCCTTGCGGTTCGTTGAGGTCGGGCTGTGTAGAAGTCGGTTCGTTCTGTATATCCAGCCCGGCCTGTTGGTTGGGCTTACGCGTTTTCTCTACAAAGATTCAGTCTACATCACAGTCTTCAAGAATCTTTTGATATGTCTGCGATGCTACGTTATACGCTTCGCGAGCGGCATCACGTTCCTCTTCTCGGATGCGATCAACTTTTTCGTTCCAGCAGACTTCGACAGCCTCTAAACACCATTGCGCACTTCTGCGGCTTGCCCGGATCGGCTTCCCATCTACAATAACGAAAACGGGATTCGTATGAGACGACGGGAAGATCCGTAACGCAACCCAACTGGATCTGTCAATAGATGTCTCAAATTGAACGGGGACGATTTCACCGTTAGCTACAATTTCTTGCGTTTCGACCGCCTGACCGTTGACAATGAGTTCAACAGGTACTTTTCGTTCTTCCGCGATGCGAGCGCGCTCAATGTCCCAATACGGTTGCTGATCTAAGGGACGATTCTGGAGATCAGGATTGGGGTCCTCATTAAGTCGTGCAGCGACACGAGCGTTAATGCTCACTGTGCTGGGTGCTTCCAGATCCAACTGACTGATTTGCCCTGTCGGTGACTTTTCGCCAACTGGTACACCCCCAACGGTGAAGTCTAACAGATGACTTTTACCGTCTCCGACGTAGGAACGCCCATCTCGCAATCCTGCAGCCCATGCATCGAAGTCGAGGGAGCCAGCAGGCATTTTTACATAGATACGACCTAATCCGACGCGTTCACCGTAAATGCAAGGGAAATCCGTCTCGCCACTGATTCGCGTGCGAAAACCACAGTTCAGGGTATGATACCAAATATTTAGTTCCCAAACAGCGGGTGTGTCCACCGTGGATATGAAATCAACTGCGTCGTGAACCACGTCCACGATATACTCGTTTGCACCGATACCGTCAAAAGGAGGCATGTTGTAATTCGGCAGTTCGTCTCCATCCACCTTCAAACCCCAACCACTGTGACTAAAACCTGTCACGGCTCCCTGTTCTTTTGCCCACTGAAGGACAGGGAGATCCCAACTCGGCCATTCTTCAATGCGCTCAGTGCCGCTGTAATCGTCCTCAGTCAACGCGAGCAATGAAAGATGTCCAGCATGCGAGGAGGGGAAACCCGAAACTTCTACGTCGTAGCGCATCACGTAATCATCAGTCGAAAGTTCGTGAACCTTGCCGTCAAAAAACTGCTTCTGAAAATACCAACAGGGTCCCCACGAGAGAACGCAGCCCACGTTGAGGTCTTCTCCGAGGATGTGGCGCATCATATCTTCTGGTGTAACACCCTCGGTGGGGCTTTCATAGTGCGCACAGCCCGCTGCGTGAACATGGTGGTCCCCGGAACGCCAACCCTCTGCCGCGATGTGGATCCATCTTTCCAGACGAAATGTCTCTTGATGCGCTTCGGTATTTGGGACGGTGACGGTTTGGGTCTTTACTCGGTATTCCGGTCCCCGTGTGTATTCGACAGTATATGTGCCGGGTGGTAGAAGCACCGATTCGCCGTTGTGCCGATAGATTTGGTTGTGAAAGAAGAAATCGGGTGCCAATCGCCGTCCGCGTGATGGA
>JAPOOP010000599.1 GCA_026713385.1 Candidatus Poribacteria bacterium
GGTAGCACAATATTGTGTGCTGATGTTTGCGTATCTCGTGCCTGCTATTTTTATCTCTATCCTCATTACGGGCAATGCTATCCCTCAGATGGGGCTGATGGGAAAAGTGACAGATGGTTCGGGACTCTATCTCCTGGACCGGCTCAACGGTTTGAACGAACAATTAGGGTTTAACCTGTATACAGATGGCAGTAAAGCCACAATTGATGTCTTTTTTATCACAGCGGCGTTGATGTTGGGAACTGCTGGACTTCCACATGTAATCATCCGATTCTACACCGTGCGGAAGGCATCTGAAGCGAGAATTTCTGCGGGTTGGGCATTACTGTTCATCGCACTGCTTTATACGACCGCACCGGCGGTGGCTATATTTGCACGCACAAATTTGCTCAACACTGTGAGTTATGAACAGAACGGTGAATTGACAGATGTCAAATATGAAGATGTCCCAGATTGGTTTAAGAATTGGGAAGCGACAGGACTCATTAAGTTTGACGACTTGAACGCCGACGGTGCGATCCAGTACCGCGGTCCAAATTCAGATGTCCAGAATGAGTTGACAATTGATCGGGATATCATGGTCCTGGCAAACCCTGAGATTGCGAAACTCCCGAACTGGATTGTCGGTTTAGTGGCGGCTGGCGGTTTAGCAGCTGCGCTCTCAACCGCCGCGGGACTGCTACTGGTTATCTCCACTGCTGTCGCGCACGACCTCCTCAAAGGCGCGCTTATGCCGGCACTGCAGGAGAAACAGGAATTAACTGCCGCACGCATTGCGGCTGGTGTCGCAGTCTGTATCGCTGGGTATTTCGGCATAGATCCCCCGGGATTCGTGGCACAAGTTGTTGCATTTGCCTTCGGTCTTGCAGCGAGTTCGTTCTTTCCTGCGATTGTGATGGGAATCTTCTCCAAGCGCATGAATAAGGCTGGGGCGGTCAGTGGTATGATTGTCGGTATCACTTTTACAGCGGCGTATATTATCTATTTCAAGTTTGTCAGCCCGGAATTAAACACATCGGAGCATTGGTTGTGGGGTATTTCGCCGGAAGGTATTGGAACCCTCGGCATGGTATTGAACTTTATCGTCTCTATCGCTGTAGCTGCCGTTACACCACCACCCCCTGATGACGTGCAAGCACTTGTTGATGACATCCGGGTTCCTTAAGGATGGAGGTTTTCGATGAAGGCAAAATTTTTACGGAAATGTTGTCCATTTCCTGTTCAACGCGTAGCAACGCTTTTTGCGGGCAACTTGCGAGTGGCTTTCAAAACTTGCTGTGTGGTTCTGTTGCTGTTGACGATTCCTTTGGCACATGCCGCGGAGGTAGAAGATTTCATCCCTAAAGAGAGTGTTCTCTATGTGAAACTCCAAGATATAGATGAAGTCTACGGTGAGATTGAGATTTCAGAAAATTGGGAGAAAGCACTTGCGTTATTGCAGGACCTATCAGACTGGCGGGAGATGCAGCAAGGACTCGTGATGTTCCAAGGAATGCTTGGCACTGACCTATCGGATATAATTGAGACGGTGGGGTACCGAACGGCATTAGCAGTATGGCTGGATGAAGCGGACAGCTCGCAGAGGCAGATTGGTATCGTGATACATTCGGGCGGGAATCTTGATACACTTCGGCAGCTTACCAAAATTGTAGAAGGGTTCCTTGGAATAGGTAACGAAACCACCTTACGTTTGGACGCAGGTGTGTACCAGCGCGTTCGCTACAACGTACTTGAAGGGCTCGATAGTCCCCTTAAATATGGGTTTGTGGATGAGTATCTTGTCATCGGTGCTGGAGAAGGAAGTTTTGAGAAATTGCTGGATACCTACCGAACTGACCTACCTTCTATTCAGCAGAAGCCAGAATTCGCTAAGGGATTAGAAAAAATAGGCTCAGGAGAAGTCATCGTATATGCCAATGTTCCACACGTTCTACCTGCAATGGAGGGTAGCTTAGACAGGTGGATGCGAGCGCACTTCCCTATTTTCAAATCTGTATTTGGACAACTCAATTTGCTGGAAACAGGTCCTTTTCTTCAAGTGGCTGTGGAATATGATCTTAATCTCCCAGAAAACGAGATAGGCATGTTTTTAAAAGAGGGTCAAAGGCTGAAAACCTTAAACGCGTTATCTGGTGAGGACGATCTATTTGTTACTGTAGCACCCAAAGTTGTTGAGAGTATATGGAAGTCTGTTCCGACCAGTGATGCCGCCGAGGGAATCTCCTTTTTGGAAGGTCTTATGAACCTTGATCTGGAAGAGGATATTATGACTGGATTGACCGGTGAGCTTGCTTTGTCAATCCCTGATCTCACACATTTCGATCCAGAAGCCTTAAGTGGCTTTAGATTTGAATTTGATGGGTCAATTGAACTCGATGCTGGTGATGTTCAAACGAATGGTGGACTTGTTTTCAACTCCAGTAATCGCATGAAATGGGATCAGATTGGTAATAGCCTTTCTAACCTACAAAATGCCTCTGTTTCTCAAACAGATTACAAGGGGGCAACGGTGTCGGCAGTTTCTTCAAATATTTTCTATAGCGAGGTTGATGGGTTGTTTCTTATAGGTTTCTCGGAAAATCAGATGTATGCCCTTATTGACACAATTAAACGGAAAAAGAAACCCCCCTATTTAAAGCAGCTACCAAAAACACCTACGGCATTTGCCCAGCTGAATTTAGCACGGGTTCTGGAGTTCGAAAAAGGAGCACTACCTGCTGACAAACTACTTGTCAATTCTAAGGAGATGCCGCGATTGCTCACTTGGCTTTCAGTCGAAGGTGATGCAGCTGTGTTAGAGATGACAATATCAGAAGAAACTCCCATAGAAATGCTCGCGAAACTCGTTCCATTTTTCATTTGGAACATGGATGTAATATGGTGGGAATAGCCGAATTAGATAAACTATAACTAATTGAGGAGAAAACACTAATGAGTCAGAAAAGACACATAATCAAGGCAAGCACTGGTATATCTGTAAGACGATGGTTTTGGATAATCGTAACTTCTGTTGGTATATTCCTCGGTTTAGGGATTAGCCAGATGGTTCAGCTTCATGAAGCGACAGCCGAGTCCCAAGATGATGACTTATCCGAACTCGCTGCGGAACTTGATGCAATCAAGGCAAAACATAGAATGATACAAGCGAAATGGCAATCCGAATTACTTGCACAGGTCGTCCCAACTTTAGGGGATGAGTCAGACGGTGTGAAACGTCAGTTTGTCGATTTCCTTGAAGAAATTGGAAATCCTGGCACCTCTGCCCTTATCGTGATGCTTCAAGATCCGGCGAAGCGCGTCCGCAAAGAGGCGGTTGATGCCTTAGGTGCCATCGGTGAACGAGAAAGAAAAGCAGGACGAAATTCAGATGCCGCCGCGATCGGATTAGCGATGGCACTCAACGATTCGTCTGATGAGGTTTTCCGTGAGGCACTTGAGGAATTGGACGATGTTCGTCCGACATCCCCCGAATCGCTCGCTGTCGTCCTGCCAGCACTCACCGCAGTCCAGACGAGAGGTTCATCGAGCGCACGTAGCCATGTGCTTGATGTTTTGGGACGGATCGGCGAGATTCTCGCGAAAAGCAAACAGTCCACTGATGCAATCCGAGATGCTTTAATTGCCGGTCTCAGTGATAGCTCCAGAAAAGTCCGAACCAATGCAGTAGCTGAATTGTCTGACATACGATCCACTTCCGCTGAAACGTTCACAGCGTTGATAAGTGCTCTATCTGACGATTCTGACGCCGTGCGAGCGCGTGCTGAAGATGCATTAATTGAATTGGGTCAACATGCCGCTATGACCGTCACACCAATGTTGGCAGACGCGCTTACGAATAGTCAATCAGCGGTAACGCGTGGACATGTCGTTGATGTACTTGGTGGAATCGGTGAGGAACTCATAGATGACGGAAATTCTGGGGAGATGGTCGTGGAGCCGATTCTCGTAGCACTGCAAGATACTGCTGAGGATGTCCGACGCAACGCTGCTGATGAATTAGGTGAGATGCGGGCGACATCCCCTGAGGTGCGGGCAGCCTTAACACACGCACTCGAAGATACTTCTAAAGCCGCTCGGGATGCGGCGAAAAAAGCGATCCAACGGATTGAGGAAGCCAAATAACTCTTGGAAGAATAGGTTCAAATTACGCGCCTTTGCTTTCCAAAGGCGCGTCATCAATATAGTCGGTCTGTTAAACTTATCGCTATCTCTTGCGTCTTAATTATCAACAATAGATACCACACCATAAATTTATAGAACAAATAACATATTGATATAGAACAAAATAACATAGAGGCTACTTCTCGCGTGAGGTTCGGGTTCCCGCCGAAAAGTAGAGTTTTACACTATGCAACGGACACTGAACACAGTTTCGCTTGTTGAAGTGATGCGACAAACATCTCTCATTTCTGAACAAGCCTATACAGACATCGTGGCAGAGATAAAACATACCGGTGCCTCCGAAACTGCTGTGCTTTCTAAGCATGGCGTTCCCTCCAATCTCCTTGCGCTCGCGACAAAGAGTGTCGAATGTGGGACATCCTTTATCCAATTAGAAGGTATTATTCCTGAGCCTGATGTGCTTGAAAAGGTGTCGCCAGGGTTCGCATACCGAAATAAGATTGTGCCTATAGAGTTGGTGGGTGATCAACTAACGGTCGCGATGGTGGATGTCTTGGATGTCGTTCTCATTGACGAGATTGAACTCATCACGGGCTGTCAGATTACGCCTATTCTTGCAGATGAAACAGACATTGACGAGGCAATTGTCCGTCTCTATGGACGCACTGCTGAGAGTCTGCTCAGTGCTGGTATTAAGGGACCCGTTGGTGCAGCTGCCACTCTTGAACGTGAGACTATTGACGATTTTGGAATTGATGAGAAAGACCTCAGTCAAGATCCAACAGTCATACATGCTGTTGACCAGATGATTATTGATGCTGTGCGGATGGGAGCGAGTGATATCCACATTGAGCCCTATCCGGCGCAGTTGAAAATTCGCTTCCGTGTCGATGGTGTGCTGGAGGACCAGCCGCAACCCCCCGCCTATCTCCAATCCGCTATCACTTCGCGTATCAAAATTATGGCTGGAATGGATGTGGCTGAACGGAGACGTCCGCAAGATGGAAAAATTAGTCGACAGATTGGCAGTGTCGGCAACCGTCAAATAGATTTGCGTGTCTCCACGGTACCGACAGTCGCGACACTGCACGGTGAAAGCGTTGTCCTTCGTATCCTTGACCGACAGTCTATCGATTTCGGGCTTGCAGAACTCGGGTTAACCGAAGAAAACCTCCAACTCTTTCAACGCATGATTCGTAAACCGCACGGTATCATCCTTGCGACGGGACCCACCGGTAGTGGGAAAACTACATCACTTTATGCGTGTTTGAAAGAGATTAACACGCCCGATGTCAAAATCATAACCCTTGAAGACCCAGTAGAGTACGAATTAGAGGGTATTAACCAAATCCAAGTCAATCCCGATATAGGCTTTACCTTCGCCCAAGGTCTCCGCCATATCCTACGGCAGGATCCGGACAAGGTATTGGTCGGTGAGATTCGTGACTACGAAACCGCAGAGATGGCGATCCATACGTCGCTCACAGGGCATCTGGTCTTTAGCACACTTCATACGAACGATGCTCCAGGCGCGATCACACGACTTATTGATATGAACGTTGAACCTTATCTCGTTGCCTCCACAGTGGAGGGCATCATTGCCCAGAGACTTGCCCGCCGTGTCTGTAAGGTGTGTTGTGAGATGTATTCGCCTGAAATGCCTGAACTGGCAGGACTTATGGGTAACGGCAACGGAAATGGCAGCATTGCTATTCCTTATGACGTTGAGATTCCGCGAGCGGTGGGATGTAAGGAGTGTAGGGGAAGAGGCTACAAAGGGAGAATCGGTATCTTTGAAGTTCTGTTCATGAGCGATGAGATTCGCTCAATGGCACTCAAGCAGGCATCGACAACCGAGATTCGCCGCCTCGCTGTCCAAATGGGTATGAAAGGCTTACGTGAAGATGGCTGGCGCAAGGTGGCTGCTGGACAGACAACAGTTGACGAGGTCATCCGATTAACACAGGAAGATGAATTTGATTTCGGGGAAGCCGTGTAAGCGGAGGGGTCGATTGTGCCAGTATTCCGATATGAAGCACTCACCCATAGCGGTGGTAGCGTCACAAATACAATAGAAGCCGACTCCAAAGCCGAACTCATCTCTCGTTTGCGGCAGATGGGTTATTGGCCCACAGACATTGTTGAAGAGACAGAGGATGCGGCACCGACTGATGTGCGTCGCTGGTTTGAGATTGGCAGACGTGGTGTGAAGTCGGCGGATGTTGAGTTTTTTACCTACCAGTTAGCAACGCTGGTGAATGCACACGTTCCCTTGCCGCGTGCCTTGGAGGTTGCACTTGGTCAAATCCAAAATCCTGCGCTTCATCGTATCGTCTCACAAGTGAAGTACGATGTGGAACACGGTGCGACTTTTCACGACGCTCTCACCCAGCATCCGAAAGTGTTTTCTGATCTTTATGTCAACATGGTAAGAGCCGGCGAGAGTGGTGGTGTCCTTGGCATAGTGTTAGAGCGGCTTGCAGAATTCGCCGAACGCCAGAGGCTTCTCAAAAACGATGTCGTCTCGGCACTCTTCTATCCAGTTATCTTGTTGACACTGAGTATTTCCGCTGTTGCAGTACTCATGATTCTTGTCATACCGAAATTCACAGCAATGTTCAACGATCTCGGTGTCGAATTGCCGTTGCCAACGCGAATTCTCATTGGTACCACTGATGTCTTCCAAACCTATTGGTGGCTTGGACTTCTCGCTGTCGTCATAGGTATGGCAGGCTTGAAACAGTATCTTCGTCGTGAAGCCGGTCAAATCTGGTTTGATCGCCTAAAACTGAAATTGCCGCTCATCGGACCCATATTTAGCACCTTTGCCATTCTCCGCTTTACCCGAACGATGGCAACACTTTTAGAAAATGGTGTACGCATGCTGCCTGCTCTCCAGGTTGTCAAAGACACTATCGGGAATAAGGTATACAGCAATGTCGTCGCCGCGGCAGAAACGGAGGTTGAACAGGGGTCCACGCTCTCCCGTGAGCTTGGTAGGAGCAAGGATTTCCCTGAATTCGTTACCCATATGATCGCTGTTGGTGAGGAATCCGGTGAACCTGTTCACATGCTCAGCAAACTATCTGAATACTACGATGTAGAAATAAAAAAGAGTCTTGAACGTCTTACAGGTTCTATCGGTCCGCTTGTCATTTTACTGATGGGACTTGTTATTGGGTTTATCGCTGTCGCGATGATCCTCCCAATTTTTGAGGCGAACCAATTATTAAGCAACTAAATGGCTATCGGAAACCATCGGCTTTCAGCCTTCAGCAAAGAAGGTTTCTGGTGAAGTTACACCTGCTTGCTGACCGCTGATCGAAGCCGTTTGCTGATGGAAACCAATCTTCTGACTGCTGACCGCTGATTGCTGACATCCACTATAGGAGAAAAACAGATGTACGCTGGACTCAAATCCGATCAATCCGGGTTGACCCTCATTGAATTGACGATTGTCATTGTCATTTTAGGGATTTTGGCTGCCTTCATCGCACCGCGTGTTATCAATGCCCCACAGCAAGCGAAAGTCGCGAAGGCACAAACAGAAGTGAATGGTATCAAAACCGCGTTGGAACAGTATGCGATCGCAACAGGCGAATATCCCACAACCGAACAGGGATTAAGTGCCTTGTGGCGGGCACCGAGCCCCGCACCCGCAAATTGGGATGGTCCTTATATTGACAGCCCCAATTTCGTAGATCCATGGAATAACCCCTACGTCTATCGCCAGCCCAGTACCCATTACGGATACGACTATGACCTCTATTCGACGGGTAAGGATGGGAAGGTAGGCGGCACTGAACTGGACGCGGACATCACCAATTGGGTTGATGAAACCACCGGAGCCTACTAAAACAATGTTGCGA
>JAPOOP010000543.1 GCA_026713385.1 Candidatus Poribacteria bacterium
ACCCCGAATGCCTGATGAGGTGCTTCCGCCTCAGGTAAATTAAAAAATCGGGACAGAACGACCTATCCTTGCCGATTCATAGAGCGCATCGAAGATTTTCGCAATGTTCAACACCTCTTCAGCAGGGACAGGGGACGACAACCCTTCTCGGATAGCCGTGTGAAACGATTCAAATTCACTCGGTAATCCTGTGAGCAATTTTGGCGCGTAATTCACCATCTCATCTTTTTTATCCAGATAAATCTGAAGCGGTTCATAGGTTGCACCGGCTAAGTCTCCCATGAAGAACGTCCCGCCGATGTTCTCGATATGCGATGCCCACGCCGTTTCCAAGGTCACCGTCAATCCGCCCTCAAAGCGAACAGTCCCCATCGCGAAGTCTTCCACCTCAAATTCTTCAGGATTCCATTTCCCCCACGGGTTGATGACATTCTCTTTGTGCCCAAACTTCGTTGCCGTCATCCCGAACGCCTCGATAGGTTTCGGAGAACCGATCATCCAGAGCAACACATCGAGGATATGTACGCCAATATCAATCAACGGTCCGCCGCCTGCGATGGCTTTACTCAGAAAAGAGGGTGAGGCAGGGACCCCACGCCGTCGCACTGACATTGCACGGGCATAGTAAATGTCCCCAAAGAAACCTTCATCGTAGAGTTTGCGTAGAGTGCGTGCCTCAGCACGGAACCGAGATTGCAAACCGGTCTGTAGGACTTTTCCGCTCGCTTTCTGCGCATCCACCATCGCTTGCCCATCGATAGCGTTCGCAGCGATCGGCTTTTCGCAGATAACGTGTTTTCCCGCGTTTAACGCCGCGATAGTCGGTCCGGCATGGAAGTTATTCGGTGTGCAAACGCTCACCGCATCCAGTTCATCCATTGCCGCTAATTCCTCATAATCGCTGAAGACGTGTGGAATGTCGTGTTTTTTGGCGAACGCTTTCGCTCGAGTTTCGTCGATGTCACACGCCGCGATAATCGAAACGCCTTTGACACTTTTATGGCCCGGAAGGTGTTTACCGCCAGCAATGCCGCCGCACCCAACAATACCTACCTTGACTTCTTTCATTTTTTTCCTCTTTCGCTTATTTTAGATTGCCACAACTTGCGGGGCTTGTTCCAAGTTCAGGTTATGCGCCGCTGCCCACTCCGTGCCAGCCCAGTGCACCCCGTTTGGGTCGCGCCTGCCCTGTGTGTCCGTGGAGGCACCGAGAAATTGCCTACCGAGATCGTCCAGATTTTCCACCAGTGCGGCATCCGGTTGCAGACTGTCATTGTAATAACGCAGATAATAATCCGGCTTAACCCAGCGGTAGTGGTACCCGTAGATGACGACTTTAGAGATATTCTCTCTGAAATTTAGTCCCGCGGCATGATAGATACGACTTTCAAATAGAAAGGCATCTCCTGCGCGGAGGAGCGGTTCGTCATACATAGGCGGATCAACATCGCCTTCGCGGATACCCAACGGTTTACTCAGTTTGTGGCTCTTTCGGATGAACCATGTCGCACCTGAGTTCGGTATACTGAAGTCCGTTAAGCAGTAGCCTATTTTTAAACCGACGCGCGGACATCCTGCGTGCCCAACGTCCAGATGCACACCGACATCTCGATGCCAATTGCGGTTGTCAGGTTTTTCAGGTGCTTGTGGGTGCTTGTGAATGAGTGCTGTGTTCGTGATATGGATATTTGTACCGAGCAGTTGCAGAATCAATGGCACTGCTCTCGACTGTGTCGTAAGGTCAGCGAATGCGGGTTCTTGTACCAACCCGTCCCGCCGATGTGCGTAATAGTTGTGATACTCAAACGATTCCATGAGCCGGTCACCTGTCTCGGTCAAACGTTGAATCATCTCACTGTCAATTGCTGAGCGCACGATGAGGTAACCGTTCTCCTCGAACTCTTGGCGTTGTGTCTCTGTCAACTGAACAAATTCCATCTTTTAATTATTCCTTGTGGTTCGGTCAGCTGGGTTTCGGACTTAACGTTCCTTTCCGTATATCCGCTCTCCATTTCATTACGAGCTATGCGTTTTCTTTAGTAGGCGGGGGAAACGCCCTATCAAAAACACTCCGATTCCCGACTTTTCGGATAAGTCGGACAAAGCCGTAAAACTGAATAGTTGGCTCCATCCAGATAGAAAGTTGATAGACATTTAAAAATATGCTATCATGAGTGAAAGATGATGTCTACAAATAAACAGGTTTTATTTTTAAATATTGGGTTTTCGCGCTGCCTCTCTATCTTAATTTTTGCTCTATCGGTGGTGTGTCTTGCACCAGCAGAAGATGTCAAACCAGACGAGGCTGCACAGGCATATCAGGCAGGCTTACAAGCACTCACGCAAGGAAAGCATCATGATGCTTTTGCGGCGTTTCAGCGGGCAGTGGAACTGGATCCGACCCTCGCTGAAGCGCATTATCAACTCGGTGTGCTTTACGGCAAACAGTCGCAGTGGAAACCAGCCATTGATGCGCTTCAGACTGCGATTAGCCTCACACCCGATTTCACTGATGCACACATTCGCCTTGGCGAGGCATACCTTATCGGCATGGCGAGTGCTAAAGACGCGGTTAAACCCTTGGAACGCGTCCTACAGTTACGACCCGACCTCTCACGCGCGCGAAGGCTTTTAGGTGATGCCTACCTCCGGCAGAACCGAATCGACGCTGCGATTTATCATCTTGAACAGTTGGTACAGGATAGTGAAGCGCGTTACCTCCTCGGTCTGGCACACTTCCAAAAAGAGGATTTCGCGCAAGCAATACCACACTTTGAGGCGGTTATTAAACGCAAAAGTCGGCATACCAAAGCGCATTTCAATCTTGGGAATTGTTATCTCCGCACGGGGAAGATTGCTGAGGGACGCACTGCACTCCGTATGTTTGAGAAACTCACGCGCGAAGAGGAACAATTATCATCGCTGCAACGTTTGGTACACAATGATCCGCAACGCCTTCAACCTCGTTATGAACTGGTAGAACTACATATAGAGCGAACGGAATGGGAACTTGCTACAGCGGAACTCAAAGTGTGTCTCGCCATAGCACCGCACGATGAGAAGGCATCTGAACTGCTTGGTTACATTTACCTACAAACAGAGGCGTATCCAGAGGCACTTGAAGTCTATGGAAGTCTCGTTGAAGCACATCCAGAAAGCGCGATATACCGGAATAGTCTCGGCATTATCTATATGATGCAGAAAAGACCTCGGCAGGCGATCCCTCAGTTTGAAACAGCGACACGTCTTAACACAACAAATCCACAACTGTACCGAAACTTGGCGAATGCATATCGGCAGGTCGGCGAACAGGCGAAAGCGGAGCAGGCGTATCGGCGTTACCGCTCCTTAACAAAATAGGAGTCAGCCGACAGCTATTCTTCTGACTGCCGACAACCGATGGCTGACAGCTATTCCGCTATGAACAAATCACAATCTTGGCTTTCAAATGCTACCAATATCCGACCCTCATGGTTGAAGAAAAAGGGTTTACAGCGGCAAGAGCGTGCTGATGTGTGCGTTATCGGTTCCGGCGCGGGGGGTGCGGTCGTTGCGAAAGAACTCGCTGAAGCCGGACTATCGGTAATTATTTTAGAGGCAGGGGAAAATCACGATCCAAGTACGTTCAATACCTACGAACCTGAAATGCTGCGTCGCCTTTTTTGGGATAGCGGGTTGCGGGGCACACGGGACAATGCTATTGTCATTTCGCAAGGCAAGGGCGTTGGCGGTTCAACGGTGCACAACCTCTGCTATGCGGTCCGTCCACCGCAAGCACTGTTATACAGATGGCAGGTTCCCGAGATTTGGCCCCACTACAATCAGGTGGAGCAGACGCTCGGCGTTACGCAGATGCAAGAAACAGACGTAAATCTATTAAACGCTGTTATCCGTCGTGGATGCGAGGCGATGCGGTGGCGCGGTGGATTGCAAAGGCACAATCGCGGCGAATGCCCTACATGTGGTGTTCAATGTCTGTTTGGGTGTCCTGTTTCTAAAGCGAAGCAAATTGATTCGAGAGGAACAGGCAAACAGAGCATGGCAGTTACGTATATCCCTTTGGCACTTGCGGCGGGTGCGAAACTTTACAGCGACTGCCTGGCTGAGAAAATTCATGTGGAAAAAGGTCGGGCCGTGGGTGTATCGGCGCGATTGCCATCGGGCACGTTGCATATCCAAAGCGATATAGTGGTACTCGCCGCTGGGGCAATCAACTCGCCACAACTCTGGTTAAAAAGCCAACTTCCCAACACAAACCGTCGAGTCGGGAAAAATCTCCATCTGCATCCCGCTGCTTTCGTTGGCGGCATCTTTAACGAAACGATTAACGGACAGCTCGGTATCCCGCAAAGTTACTATATTGATCAGTTTCTGGATTTGAGACGCGCCCCAGACAGTGGTTATCTGCTCATGCCGGCTTTCGGTTCACAGATGATAGTGTCGGCGAGTCTGCCGGGGTTCGGTGAAGATCATCGAGAATTGATGGAACGCTATCGTCACATCGCTGCGCTCCTCGTCCTTTTGCATGATAGAACAACCGGACGCGTATCGGTCAATTATACAGGTTCCCCGAACATTACATACCGACTGCGCCGTTCGGATAGAAAGGTATTGGTAGAAGGGATAATCAACGCCGCTCGACTTCTTTTCGCCGCGGGGGCAACAGAAATCCTGATGCCTTACACGCAGCACTTTCCTATCAAAACAGAGGCTGACCTCGATATTATCCGCCAACGGGGTATTGTGCCAAATGACATCATGTTGGCTTCCAGTCATCCGCAGGGCACACTTCGGATGGGCGAAAATCCGAACAGGAACGTCGTTAATCTCTCAGGAGAATCCCACGCAGTGAAAGGTTTATTTGTTGCCGATGCGAGTCTCTTTCCAACTTCTGTCGGTGTGCCACCGACGTTGACGATCGCCGCACTGGCTACGCATGTTGCCCGTCAGATAGCCGCCAATTAATTGTCCGAAGAGGGTATCGGTCTTCGGTTTTCGGAGACTAACCCCGTAGGGGTGCTATGTTTATAGGGAAACGTTAGCAAAAACTTGATAATTAAAAAATGATTGGATCAATCCCGCATCTTTCACTCGGAAACTTCCCAACACCTGTGGAGCGTCTCTCTAACCTTGAGCGCGCTCTCGGTTTCAAATCGCTCTGGATAAAACGAGACGATCTCAGTGGTCCATTAGGCGGCGGTAACAAGGTACGCAAATTGGAGTACATGTTCGCAGCCGCGCAGGCATCTCCCGATGGAACTGAGAAAAAAATGCTTTTTACAATCGGTCCGACAGGTTCCAATCACGTCCGAGCCACAGCCGTTTATGGGAAGGCATCGGGGTTTCGTGTAGAATGTTTGCTCTTTAAACAACCTCCGACTGAGTATTCCGAAACAAACTATCGTACAATTTGTGAAAATGCGTACCAGGTCTACGAGGTTCAACGTATGAGCACGATGTTTGCCCGTTACGCCTATGAACAGATTAAGACGGTTCTCGGAATTGGAGAGGAACGCTACTTCATTCCAGCGGGTGGCTCTTCACCACTCGGTTCCGTCGGTTATGTAAAAGCGGTTTTAGAGCTGAAAGCCCAGATTGAGGCGGATATTTTGCCAGAGCCACGATTTATCTTTGTTCCGGTGGGTACCTGTGGGACGATAGCAGGTTTGATCGTCGGTGTGCGACTTGCCGGATTGCGCACCCAAATCGTCGGTGTACGTGTTGCTGACTCGGTAGTGGCAAATTCGTGGGCAATCTCCCGTATGGTGCGGCGTATCCTGCATCTCATCGGGGCAGTGGACGCTCATGACATCAATCCACGCCGTATCGAACTCTGGCACGGCGATTTTGGAAAAGGGTATGCCATCCCAACGGAAGCCGGCACGCGTGCGGTCGCGATGATGGCTGAACATGAAGGGATCACACTTGAGAATACGTACACGGGCAAGACGTTAGCAGGGATGGCTCACTACATAAAAGAGCAGGGGTGTGAAGGCGAACACGTCCTGTTCTGGAACACGTATGGCACGACGTGAAAATCAACCGATAGGTCCGGTTTGCAACTGCACCGCATTCAGGACAAACACCATTGGCGAAACTATAGCCGCCCCACAAAACAACTTGATTACCTCAACAAAATAGCGTATAATCCGATTCTAAACAAAAAGGAAAAAGTATATGGGAACAAAGAACGGTAAACCCGGTTTTGTTCAGGCGGGGATGTCCATCATCGACTGCGACCTCCACAATCGACTCCCCTCACATCAGATGCTCTATCCGTACCTACCCGATTACTGGTGCGACTATTGCGAGGAATCCGGATTCCCCGGACCCGATGCAGACGACTATCCTGAGGGTGTTCCAACTTCATCACGCCCGGACATCATACACCCTTCAGAAAATCGTCCCACGTCGGATTTGGCACTCTTACGTGAACACGCCCTCGATTTTTGGGAAGTCGAATACGGTATCCTGACTTGTGGGTATCGAGTCCAGAGCGTACACAACGAAGACTTCGCAGCGGCACTCGCTTCGGCAATCAACGATTGGCAGATCGAACACTGGCTGGATCCTGAACCCCGATTACGCGGTTCCCTGATTGTGCCGAGCCAAAATCCAGAACTCGCCGCGAGGGAAATTGAGCGTTTAGGCGGACATCCGGGGTTTGTACAGGTGATGCTACCCGCTCGATCACAAGCACCCTATGGCAATAGACGCTATCATCCGATCTACACTGCGGCAGTACGCCAGGAATTAGTAATCGGTATCCATTACGGCGGCGCACCCGGACTACCACCGACCTCCGTAGGGTGGACCTCAACCTATCTTGAGGAATACGTCGGCATGTCGCAGGTATTTCAGGCACAGGTGCTGAGTCTCGTGTCAGAGGGAGTCTTTGAGGTATTTCCCGACTTACGTGTTGCGCTCATAGAAACCGGTGTTACTTGGATGCCATCGCTCATGTGGCGGTTCGATAAAGAGTGGCGCGGCTTACGACATCTGACTCCATGGGTCAAACAACCACCGTCAGCGTATATCCGTCAACACATGCGCATGACGCTCCAACCGATCGATGCCCCGCCGACTGCTACAGAACTCCTTCAAATTGTCGGTCAACTCGATTCCGAGGATATGTTGATGTTTTCGAGCGACTATCCGCACTGGCACT
>JAPOOP010000433.1 GCA_026713385.1 Candidatus Poribacteria bacterium
ACATTCGCGCTTAGTATTGCTTTTTGAGGTGTCCCCATGTGGTTGTTAGCTTCCCTTTGGGTGCGATGTCCCACGCTATCGGGGGCAACTTGCTGCTCGGATGCGCATTGATCATCTTGACGAGGTGCCTCTGATGGAGTGCCAGTGCGAGTTGTGCGGGAGTGCGGGAGTGCGTATTGAGGAGGTTGACTTTGATACCCGGTTTCGCCAAGAGCAATTCCACCATCTTGGCATCCAGTCGCTGCACGGCATGATGCAGTGCCGTAAAACCGCTGGAATCCCGTGCGTTGAGATCGAGCGTCGGATCATCTCGGAGTATCATTTCCACAATGGCAAAGTGCCCGTGCTTCGCCTCAAAAATTAGCGGATACTTTGGCTCGCATCCACCGGACGGACCACGAACGAAATGGTAATCGGGAAAGAAACAGTCCTTTTCGGGCTGATCTTCATACAACCACTTGTAGAGCCAAATAATGCCGTTCTTGTCATCCTCAGCGATTTGGTCCGGACGCTCAAAACAGACCATGCTAGCCATGACCGAAGACGGCTGTCTGCCCGCGGTCCGAGCAAGTCCACCCGTGTTGCGCTGATTTGGCGACAGTGTTACATAGGTATCGTGCATCCCGAAAGCGTGTCCTACCTCGTGGACGAGAATCGGAAAAATATGGCGTCTCGCACCTCCGTCTTTTCCTTCACTCATGCATACCCCAGGAACAGCTTTGTTCTCTTTGGCTGCAGCCACAAAGAAAGATCGAGCAAAGTCATCCCTACATTCGAAAACGACACGTAGATCCACCTCGTCGATCAAATTGTGGAATACCTCGCTCTTACACACCTCAACATCTGGCATCCGGACCAAAAGGAAATCGTCCGTAAATTGTCTCTCCGGGTAACGCTTGCGCAGCGGCTCCAACCACACTTGCGCGGATTTTAGAATCATCTCCTTCAATTCCGCCTCTGTTTTACGGAATGCCGCGGGACAACCGACGGTGAAATTGTACCCGATCCGCCACTGCGGTTTATCTATTACGTCAATCAACCTATTCGTGGTTGTGGACGTACGTACTATGAATCCGTGCGTTGCGGGGGTGCGGCTGAAAAATAGACCGCACATCACCACAAGTGCAAAGAGCAGATGAAAGGGTCTCAAGCGTTTCATATCGTGTTTTCTCCACCAAAATCTCCTGTTGCTGGAGAGGTTGGCTTCCGTTGGGAGTCGTGTTGTGTTGAGTTTCGCGAGTCGTTCAATCCACTTATTTTTTGGCTTACTATAATTCCTAACGTTTGGACGATTGTCAGATAATTTCCTAACGATGCCCGGTGCGGTTACGTGAAAGACCCTACCGGGTCTGAACATTCTCAAACAGAAGGGATGCCGATCAGGGGATTCACGATCGCACAAACTAAAAGTTTATGCTACAAAGAGACACATGTATTTTTTCGATTCACCAGAGTTTGTGCTACTCACTACGCAAACTAACAGTTTGCGATACATAGGCGTTTTATCAACTACGAGACTCCCTGCCCATTTATGGTGGATTTTACAATTAACTGAACGTTCTCAAACAGAAGGGATGCCGATCAGGGGATTTACGATCGCACAAACTAAAAGTTTATGCTACAAAGAGGTTATGGTGGATTTTAGAATCAACTGAACGTTCTCAAGCAGAACGGATGCCGCTCAGGGGATTCACGCCGGCACAAACTAAAAGTTTATGCTACAAAGAGACACATGTATTTTTTCGATTCACCAGAGTTTGTGCTACTCACTACGCAAACTAACAGTTTGCGATACATAGGCGTTTTATCAAATCCGAGACTCCCTGCCCATTTATAGTGGATTTTACAATTAACTGAACGTTCTCAAACAGAAGGGATGCCGATCAGGGCATTTACGAGCGCACAAACTAAAAGTTTATGCTACAAAGAGACACATTTATTTGTTCGATTCACCATAGTTTGTGCTACTCACTACGTAAACTAACAGTTTGCGCTACATAGGCGTTTTATCAACCCCGAGACTCCCTGCCCATTTATAGTAGATTTTACAATTATTAACTGAACGTTCTCAAGCAGAAGGGATGCCGCTCAGGGCATTCACGCCGGCACAAACTAAAAGTTTATGCTACAAAGAGGTTACGGTAGGCGAGGTTCCTCACGGTTGACTTGGCTTGTTCACGGTGTAGACTAACCCAACGGTGCCTGTTTTCTCATACACCGTGTGATCTTTTAACGTCAGTTGGATCCGCTCGGAGGGTTCCTCAATGAGCGGAGTCCCGCCACCGAGCACAATTGGGATGATGGCGACCTCCACCGTATCAACGAATCCCTCTTCGGCGAGACTCCGAAATAGGGACCCTCCACCGAACAGCCAGATGTCCTTTCCCTCCTCCTCACGGAGCGACTGCAACACCTGTCTCCAATTCTCACCGACGATTGTGACATCCTCGTGGTCGCTCTGTTGTAGCGTCCGCGAGATCACGAACGTTTCTCCGTCGGGCATCGCCGCCTGTTCATGACCGCTCGTGACCTCAAACGTTCGCCGACCCAGCAAATAGGTATCGAACTGCTCGGACATCGCGGCGAAGTCGATATCGGGATCCATGACAATCCAGTCGAACTCCCCGTCGGGTCCAGCGATGTAGCCGTCGAGGCTCATGGCGACGCAATAACGAATTCGTCTCATGTTTTAACCTCCGCGTGCCGCAAACTAACAGTTTGCGCTACAGTGAGACCGGTGCCGCAAACTAACAGTTTGCGCTACAAATACGACACTCACGTTATATCAGCAAGGCTCAACGCCTGTGGACTTCACTGCTTTTGAGATACCGATAGAGGTCGCTATCCGTTGTTAAGATGAGCTTTGTGCTCTCGCTGGTCGTCTGGCGATAGGTTTCAAGGGTCTGGAGAAAGGCGTAAAACTCTGGGTCTTGACCGTGCGCTTCGGCGTAAATCTGAATGGCTTGCGCATCGGCTTCGCCTTTAAGCTGCTCGGCTTCTTTATACGCTTCAGATTGGATTCGCTCTAACTCCTTCTGCTTCTGCCCCATGATGTCAGCGGCTTCGCCTGCTCCCTCCGATTTGTACTTCTCAGAGATCCGTTGCCGTTCCGAAATCATTTGGTCAAAGACTTTCTTTCGGACCTCGTCTACATAGTTAATCCGTTTTATCTGGACATCGACGAGTTCAATGCCGAATTGTGGAACGGTCTCTTGGACCTTCTCAAGGATCATCCGTGTAATCCGTTCCCTGCCAATCTGAATCTCCTCCAACGGCTCGCTGGATTGCCCTTCTTCATCTTCAAGGACTGCGAGATCCAGACTTAAGACCCGATTTGAATCCCGCACGACTTCAATCAGTAACTGCGCCGTCACTAAATCCCGCGCTGCGGAATCGATAATGTCATCTAAACGAGATTGCGCGAACTGTTCGGTTCCGAGTGCTTGATAGAATTTGAGAGCGTCTTTAATACGCCACCGAGCGGTCGTATCCAACCAGATGAATCTCTTGTCCTTTGTCGGGATCTGGTTCGGGGAGCCGTCCCATTCAAGCACGCGCTTTTCAAAGCGGTGTACCTGCTGAATAAAGGGTGTTTTTATTTTCAACCCAGGGGTGATGATCGGTTGCCCAACAGGACGACCGAACTCGGTAATGACGACCTGTTCACCTTCATAGACGGTATAGAACACACCCGCTACAACTGGCAACACTATAACTACAATGACAATTAAGGGTATAATAATCTTTTTCCAATTCATTGGAACACTCCTTTTGTAGGCGCGCTATTCTTTGAGTTGCAGGATTGGGATAGGTGCGTTGGCGTTACCATCAATGACATAAATTTCTTTCACCTGTGGCAAGACTTCTCGCATGGCTTCGAGATAGAGTCGGCGCCGGGTAACCTCTTTCGCCTTCTGATATTCTGAGCGAATCGACTTGAACCGATCGGCATCGCCCTGCGCTTCGTTCACCCGCTTCAGGGCGTACCCTTGTGCTTCGGAAATTCGCTGTGCTGCCACGCCCTTGGCTTTTGGAACGGATTGGTTGTAATCGCGCCACGCCTCGTTGATTAACCGCTCTTTCTCTTGTTTCGCCTCGTTAACGGCATTAAAAGCGGACTTCACTGCTTCCGGTGGATTCACATCCTGCAAGGTCACGGATGCCACATCTAATCCGGTTTGGTAGAGATCCAGCAATCGCTGAAGATGTTCTTCAACTTCTGCCGCGATTTCAATACGACCGACAGTCAACACTTCGGTGACAGTCCGATCGCCTACAATCCGACTCATCACGGCTTCCGAAAGGTCGCGCAAAGCCCGCTGCGGATTCCGCACAAAGAATAGGAAACTTTGCGGGTCTTTGATTTTATACTGAACCACCCATTCGACATCGGCGATGCTCAGGTCACCCGTTAGTAGCAAGGATTCATCGGCGTAATCACGGGTGTCATACTGCGTCCGAACGCCGGCTCTGATCGTCCGAAAACCGAATTCCTCTTTGAAGACCTTTCGGACGGGAACATTAATGGCTCTCTCAATGCCGAGGGGTAACTTGAAGTGGAGTCCGGGTTCGGCTTGTCGGACGGATTTACCGAACATCAGCACGACCGCGATTTCGTCTGCCTCAACGGTATAAAAACTCGTCGCTAAACACCCTAAGACGATCACACCGAGGATTACATACACAATCCGCTTCGGGGTGATGAGATTCGTGTAGGGTTGCTGTGTTATCAAGTCCTGGAGGTCTTGCATGAAGATTTCTCCTTTTTTTTCTTCGATACAGGACTTACGCAGTTTGGACTGTAATCCGATCTGTTAGACTCTGAGCGGCTAAAAAACTAATACGGATACGGACACAAACTAACAGTTTGTGCTACAAAAGCGCGCGTGCGTAGGTCCTATGACATTTTAGGATGTAAACTACAATAAACGTCTACAATCATAGGGCATTTGGTAAAAACAGTCAAGGGAAAGATGGAAAGTTATCAGCGATCCGCAGTCAGCAATCAGCAATCAGCGGTCGGCGGTCAGCAACCTGCCTAAGAATCAGAATCAACGGTATGAAGTCCGTATGGACTTCCCCGGGTATGAAGGTCCTCCGTATGGCATTCCCCGCCCCTTATCAGGGAACAGGGTTTTAGGATTTGCGGGATTGGGTAATTGTCTGAATGCACGTCGCATTTGGGCGAGTACGCCGCAAATCGCGGATTTGCGCGGATTCTGCGGATTTCGCGGATGATGGGAACGCAGACTCACAGTCTACGCTACAAAGAGGACGCAGTCTGGGAAGTTTATGCTACAAGTTGATTCCATACGGAAACTTGTTACCGTACACGGCGTTCACAGACACATCTGACCTCGACCACCACTCATCGCGCCTTTACATAGTAGAGGACGATTGCTCCAGATACGCCCGATAGAGGGGACGTTTGAGATCTGCATTGATCTGCGGTTGTGATAATTTCTTATAGAGATCTAATCTGCTATTGACAAGACCCAATAAAATCTGATCGAACACTTCATCAAACTTATACCGTTTGTTGCTCTCCGAATTATCACCTTCAATTACCTGCCGAAGTTCGTCGTTTTCGTGCATTTTCTGGTGCATGGTCGCAAGGTCAACCTTATCGTCGGATGTGAACTCCGTCTGATAGGCACTGTTCAGCACGTCAATGATATTGGAGAGGAAATCTTGCTCAGGATCCCTGATGACCGCGACATCGCTGCCGATCCCTTCGACCTCGCTATCCTGTGCATCAAGGGAGAGTTGTAGACTCTCATGCGTTCTCTGCACACGGAATGAATCCAAATCAACAGACGCGAGTACATCTTGCAGGTCGGGGTGTTCCCGTTTCGGCAGCTTCTTGTTTAAACTACGACCGAAAACGTACAACTTTTCCAACGCCACATCGGTGAAGGTAATCAACTGTGAGATGTATCCGTAGAGTCGAATGTAACTCTGCAAGGTAGAACGAAACGCCTCCCTGTCCTCTGTTTCAAGTTCTCTCCATCGCTCAACAACGCCATCAAGAATGCCTTGTAGCAGTTCGTCAGGTTTATTCGTATCATAAAAGATATTGCAGAATTCCTCGATCGTCTCCTCATCGTAGCAGTCAAACCCTTCCAACTGGTGCTGTAGGTCATACAACTGATTCGGGTCGGTCCCTTCGGCGAGTTTCGTGGTTTGATAGTATTGCTGAAACGCTTCCTGTATCTGCTCGGGTTCATTCACAAAGTCGAGCACCAACGTATCGGTTTTACCTGCGGTAACACGGTTCAGGCGACTCAAGGTTTGAACACATTGCAGCCCGTCGAGACGCTTATCGACATACATCGTCTGGAGTAGCGGCTCATCGAAACCCGTCTGGAACTTGTTTGCGACAATTAGGATACGATACTGAGGATCCTTGAAGGTGTCTGCAATAGCGGCACTCGGCGGTAGGTTATTCATCCCGTCCTCCGTGTAGTCTTGCCCGTTGTCGGTGTCGTGGACAGTGCCACTGAACGCTACGAGACACCCGTAGGAAAGCCCCATCTCCTTCATCTGTCTATCGAATTCCTGCTTGTATTTGACGCAGTGCAGTCGGGACGGCGTAACCAACATCGCTCGCCCTCTGCCACCGATTGTCTTTGCGGTGTGTGCCGTGAAGTGTTCCAACATAATCCGGGTCTTGGTCTCAATGCTGTGGGGTTGCAGATCAACGTAATTGGTGAGTGTCCGGAGCGTCCGCGCCTTCTCGTACTCTTCATCCTCTGGGACACTTTTGACGAGTTCAAAATACCTCTTAAAGGTGGTGTAGTTCTGTAGCACATCGAGTGTAAAGCCTTCGCTGATACTCTGGCGCATGGAATAGACGTGGGATGGGACAAATGTTCCGTCTTTCTTCTTTCGTCCGAAGAGTTCTAAGGTCTTGTTTTTCGGTGTGCCACTGAAACCGAAATAGGAGATATGATCCTGCATTCTGCGCTGTTCCATCTCCTCAATAATCCGAGTGTCTATATCCGATACTTCGTCGGGGTCATCTTCCTCTACCGTTTCCGCAATCCCTTTCGAGAGCGAGGTTCTGAGGTTTCTCGCCGACTCACCGCTCTGTGAAGAGTGCGCTTCATCAATAATCACGGCGAAGTGCTTGCCTTTAAGTTTGCCAATCTCCTCGGCAATCACACTGAACTTCTGAATCGTCGAGATGATGATGTCCTTACCGGATTCGAGGAACTCTCTGAGTTGTGCTGAAGTTTTCTCAACGGCATGCACCACACCTTCGACCTGTTCCACCTGCCTGATTGTGTCCTGCAGTTGCTTGTCAAGCACGCGCCGATCCGTCACAACGATGATGGAGTCGAAGATCCGATTTGTATCTGTCGAGGAGCTGAAAAGATGCGTCAGCAGATGCGCCAACCACGCGATGGAGTTCGATTTGCCGCTCCCTGTTGTGTGTTGGATGAGGTAGTTATGCCCAGCACCATCTTTCAGGATAGCCTCTTGCAATTTACGAATCACATCCAGCTGATGGTAGCGCGGGAAAACGAGCACGCGGTGCTTCACATCTTTCACCATTTTAATTTTGGGATCGTAGACCTTTTCTGTGGTCTCCTGCTCATGGATAAAGTTGTCGATTAACTCAATCAGGTTATCGGGGTGTAGGATGTCCTCCCAGAGATAGGCGGTCTTGTGTCCGTTCGGGTTCACGGGGTTTTCGATGTCCTTGTTGAACGGAAAGAAGCGTGTCTTGTCTCTCTGTAAGTGGGTTGTCATCGAGACCTTCTCGTTGCCGACGGCGAAATGCACCAGACACCGCTTGAAATAGAACAACTGTTCTCTCGGATCCCGATCTGTTCGGTACTGTTTTTCCGCATCCGTCACCACCTGACCGGTGAGGCTGTTCTTCAGTTCCATTGTCACCAACGGCAACCCGTTGAGGAACAGGGTCATATCGAGCGAGTTCTCGTTTCGTTGTGAATAATGCAGTTGCCGAATGAGGGAGAATCGGTTCTGCGCGTAGAGCGTTTGATGGTCCGGGTTCATACCACTCGATGGATGGAAGTAGGTGAGTTTAAAATCGCAACCCCTATCTTTAACGCCTTTCCGCAACACGTCCAAAGCGCCACGACTCGCAATTTGTTTGCTCAGACGGTCGAGGAGTTTAACAGGGGTCTCCGCGCCATACTGGCGTTCCAGTCGCTGATACACGTCCGGTTGTGTGTTCTGAATAAACTGCAACGTCTCATCGGGTATCAGACAGAGGGATTTATCGTAGTCAGCAGATTGTAACGACTCGTAGCCCGACCGATTCAGGTGTTGTTCGATGTGGTCTTCAAAGTTCTGTTCTGTATACGTCGGCACGGGTCTACACCTCGTTAAATAGATGAGGGTTGTTCCTGTATCACAGGAATCACGTAACTCCGAATCCTCACACCATCAACCGTTTCAATTTCCACACGCGGTTCTGGTGTCCTTCGATGATCGAACACAATATAATATCCCTCCGCTACGCCTTCTAATTTAAGATACGCGGCGAGCTGTCTTTTCCCTGATGCATAGTAACTGCGTCCTCTCCACACCTTCGTCTCAACAATGTATTTGCGTTGATTGTGTGTGATAAGCATATCCAATCGCCCGCGTCCGGTCTGCACTTCAATGTGCATCACGGCTCCTATAATCCTGACGAATTGGTCCAGATAGGCAAACAAGAGATACCGTCCGACCGACTCCTGCGGCGTATCTGGCACCTGTAAAATCTGGAAGCCCGCACGTCCGATGAAATCCCGAAAGTTATCAAGTAATGGAATGATATCAATGTGTCCAGTAGGTGTGAGATAATCTCGAAAACCGCTATCGGTGTCTTCAGAGAGGTATTGGTGTTCCAATCCGTTTATCAGCGGTTTGAAAGTTTGTATGATACAATAGAGATAGATAGGATTCAAGATTTCGCAGAGATTGTCAACCCCTTTGACAATCACCCCATACGTCACGAGTTCGCTGATCCGTTCATCTCGGATATTGAAGGGCACGCCTTCTTCAGATGCCGTAATTTGCATGAGAAGGGTTGCAAAGCGACGATCTCTGCGGACATTCGTAACGAGGTGTGTAAGATTGGTATTATTTTCTTCAAGGAGTTGTGCATGTGCCTTCGCAAAGTGTGCCATGGTGAGTGCCTCCGTTTTGGGAATATCTAATTCCTCCGTCAGTATCTGTGCGAAGCGGTTCACCAAGAACGGCTGTCCTGCAGTCTGTTTGCGGATCGCCGCAATGACTTCTGGCGTGAAGGGCTGCCCGACTTCCTGCGTATACTGCGAAAACAACGCAGTCACTTGCTCCAGGCTGAAATTCGGCAAATGAAATTCATCTTGGATATTGAACGGCGACACCGACCTATCATAGTCGAGTTGTGCAATGCTCCTGACCCCCACGATCCCGACACTGTGCGGACATCGCATCTCATCAGAGAGATAAATCTGACGAAGGGTATATAGAAAATCGCTGAGGACGGCTTGCGGAATCCCATCAAATTCGTCAATCAAGAGGACAACCTTCTTGAAAGGCGGGACATTCTTGTGTGAATGACTATCCAGCAAGGTGGACAGTTGTCTAAAGAACATGACCATTGAAAAATCATCAGTTAGCGTTGTATTCTCTAAAAACTGGATGAGCTCTTCAGACGGCGTGCCCCCCTGTTTTTGAAAAACACTTTCAATTTGGATTCGGATCAGTTGATAGAGTCTATCGTAGAAAGTAGAAGACGTTAGATTCCGCATTGTTTGGAAATCTAACTGAATAGGGAAATAGGTTGGATCTTCCGTTGTGAGCACATCCATTGCGAATCGAAAGAAAGTCGTTTTACCGGTCTGGCGGGGTGCGAAGAGCACAACATACCTACCTGCTTTGAGGCGATTAATAAAATCGGCAATCTCCGCAGTGCGAGGCACAGCATAATGCTGGTCAGGATATACACGTCCGTATGTTCCAAAACTTCTCATGTTCACCTCTTTGTTATCGCTCTCCTCCACAAAGTCTGTCTCTGTATATCTCGGCACAGGTCTCCACCTCGTTTCGGACATTAATTTTGCCGGTCACCGCTTCGGAGATGAGGGATTGACGGTATTCTTTGAGGCGTTCGATTTTCGATGTTCTGTGGTGATTAGGTCGTCAATCCGTTTGGTTTTGCGGTCGAGGAAGGCGGCGATTTGCGGTGTTTGGGTATTTTACCACCTGAAAGCCCCTTTATCAGCGAAACTTTCAGGAGAAATGCGTATCTATCTCATCTAAACTTTCTACCGTCATCGCTTGCTCTAAGAGAATATCCAGGCGCGTGTGGTTGTGGATATTGCTGATTTCGCGGGAGAGCGTTTCTGGCACGTGCTGAAATCGGAGATGTAGGAGCTTGAGGACTGCATCCTGTTTACCTGCTGTTTTACCTTTTTCAACCCCGAGTTGCATACCTTGTTCTATCAGAAATTCAGCCGTTGTCTGTGCCATGTTTTCTAACTCCTTATAAAAGGCGTGTTTCACAAGTATAGCATAGGCATACCCCAAAAATCAACTCGATATTTATCGCACGCCGACTCAGATAATAAGAAAATAGGGTCTACACCTCGTTTCGGACATCTATCTTACCGGTCACCGCTTCGGAGATAAGGGATTGACGGTATTCTTTGAGGAGTTCAATCTTTCGTTGCTCTGTGGCTATTAGTTGGTTTGTCTCTTGGGTCTTCTGGTCAAGGTAGCCTACAATTTTCTGCTGTTCTTTGAGAGGAGGCAGATTGAGTTTAAGTAAGCAAAGTTTACTTGCTTTGATACCGCGTGCTGTTGAGCCTGTCGCATATCGCTGTAAGTCAAATTGGAAGGAGTACGAGAGCACCCAATACTTCAGAAAATAGGGATTAAGAAAATCCTGTTTAGGTCGAAACTTAATAATTCGCTGCGCCAAAGCAATTGAGACATCATCTACATTTGCCACCTCACCTAATGGTGCTTCTGTGGTGAAAAGCACATCACCTATTTGAGGTATGCCTCTGGTCATTATTCTCTGATACTCATCTTCTGATGTAAATTCCCGAGAAATTTCATAGTTAATTTGACCATCTCTTATGTTTTTCGCAGTAACAAGAAACCTCCCATCCTCGGTCTTTTCAGGTGTTCTACCTCTGTAGTCAATTATAGATTCCAAATACTTTGTCAATGGGACTGCATCCCAATTCATCGGTATCTTCCCAATCCACTCCACGCC
>JAPOOP010000727.1 GCA_026713385.1 Candidatus Poribacteria bacterium
AAAATCTATTGGACATGAGAGATCAACGCACATTATTCGATCTTACACAGGACGGCTTGGTCATCGGCAAAAAGATTCAGCGCATCTATCCTGAGTTCGATGTGTCTGCTTTCGTTTCGGAGGTTCGGACGGAGATGGAGGGACAGACAATCTACAATGTGACGAATACAATCGGGCGTGTTCTGCGTCAGTATCTACCGCAAGACTATTCTGATGCGCTTGCTATCTTGATGAAATACGTCAAGATCGAGGCTCCACCGGAACCGACGCTACACCCGACTCCGAAAGTCGAGACGCGTCTGCGACCGATTTCGCATTTCGTCAGTCTCTATGGACTTGCAGATTTCGATGCATCGTTGGACGCTTTTTGTGAACTCTCAAAACATCGGTGTACGCGTGGCGGTGATATCCGTGCGTTTATCATCGAAGATCCGAATGGGTACTTTGAACGTTTCGGTGAATGGGTCACGGACGAAAACGCCAATCTCCGTCTGTTCGTGGCGGCATCGCTCTGCACACGCGGCATACACCAAAAATGGCTGCGTCCGTTTATCCAAGATCCGCAACCGATCTTGGCACTTCTGGAAACACTCAAAGACGATCCAGATGCGCGTGTGCGGGAACAGGTCGCGACGGATATGCGCGACATCGTCAAGGACTACCGAGAGGCTGGTTACGCCACATTGGAACGGTGGCGGCAGGATGGACGCTCGGAGACAAAAAAGATCCTTCGGCAGGCGCTCAAATATCAGGTGAAGATTGGGGATGCACGCGCTTTTAAACTCCTCGGTCTGGGAGCCGTCCAGAAGTTAGGTAAAGCGAATATCACGCTCACCGAACTGAAACCTGAACGTCAAACCCTCCCCATCAACGAGGCGTTCCGCTTCTCATTCAGTCTCCAGAGCGCATCGGATGCGCCGCAAACGATTCTTACCCATTATGTAGTCGCTTACAAACGTCCATCAGGACACATCACGCGGAAACGTTATCGTCTCAGTCAAAGGAAATTGAAACCGAGACAACGCGTCGATTACGAGAAACAGCTCTTTCCGTTGCCGTCGCTCAAGCAGCACGAGGACGGAAAAGCGTGTCTCGGTTGGCACCGTTTCGAGGTGGAAGTGAACGGTGATGTGCTTGGTGGTTTTGATTTTGAAGTGACCGCACCGAAAGATCGGAAAGCCATTTAACTTACAACCATCAGACAGAAGCATTTAACGGATGATTTTCAACAAAATTCCTGCTGCAACTGAATCTATCATTGGGAGACGGGACCCAAAATGACCATTAACGGAATTTTCTTTGACTTATACGGGACGCTCTTGGTGTACGGAAATATGGATGCCGCATGGTCTGATTGGTTAAGGGAGCTACATAAGCAACTCAGGTGGCGTGGGTTGACGCACTCGATTGAATCACTTGCTAAAACCTGCGACCAGTTTTTCGGCAAAAGTGAGCCAACGCCCCGACAACACAATCTGACGGTGTTTGAACAACGTATCCAAAATCTCAGTTTCGATTTAAAACTGAATCTAACTCCTGAAGATTTAAAGGAGATAGCAAGCAAAATTGCCGATGCGTGGCAAAAACATATACCACTTGATTCCGAGGCACTACATGTGCTGAATACATTACATCGTTCCAAAAAACTTGCCCTCGTTTCCAATTTCGACCATCCACCACACGTCCATTCAGTTCTCAGCAAACACGGTTTGACGCATTTTTTTGATTCGGTTGTTATTTCCGCTGAAGTGGGTGTCAAGAAACCGGATCCGCGGATATTTGACTCGGCTCTTGATCGAACTGGAACGGAGCCTAAAGACGTAATTTACGTTGGGGATACGGAAGACGATACAAAAGCCGCCCGCGCCGCTGGTATTGTTCCAGTCCTGATACAAAGGGAAAATGAAGGCAATGCGTTTGACTTCAGCGTCAATAAACCCAATGTAGCGGAAAGAGAATTCACCCTTGATGTGAAAACAATAACCAAACTCTCTGAACTTATAACACTTTTTGCTTGAATTCGATGCCACCCATAACATCAAACTGAATGGTTTTGTTTAAATCAGAGTTCCTATTTTATTGAAGATGTTATATAATTGAGGGTAGTTCATAAATCATCGCAACTATAAGGGTAGCAATCAACACCTTACTTTAAAGGTTTCTACTTATGTCGTTGACCCGTGAAAATGGAACCTTTAGCACTGACGAAGTGTTTAAGCCAAACTGACGTTACTGAAAAAGAAAAGGAGCCCGTATAAATGACAGGCGAAGAAAAATTTCAGGTAGACCTCGAAGGCTACCTCGTCATAAAGAACGTCCTCACCGACGATGAAGTCGCTGAGATGAACGCTATTATCGACAAAGGCGATCTCCAAGGACCGCCGAGTCTCTGGGGTGAACCGTTCAAACGGCTCATCGATCACCCGAAAATCTTACCTTATCTCATCGAACTGCTCGGACCGTATGTCCGACTTGACCACGACTACGCCCTCTTCATGGAGAAAGGGCAAGGTCGCGGTGGATTGCACGGTGGCGAGGACGGTGGACGCGCTGGTGGAAACGTCGGCGATCACTGGTACAAATACCGAGACGGGGTCATGCGAAATGGACTGTCCGTGATGACCTATAATCTGGCAGATGCGCCCGCGGGTGCAGGTGGGTTCG
>JAPOOP010000689.1 GCA_026713385.1 Candidatus Poribacteria bacterium
ACCTTGACGCGTGGATCTTCGAGAAGGTCTGCAGGTAAGGGGATCGGCAGCCAATCTGCGTGTAACCCTTGATCGGGACGACCGGGTCCCGTTACCCATGCTGTCATACCGATGACGTGACAATCTTCGCCGTGCACTGCCTCTGCCAATTCGATAACTGGAGACAAATCAAGGTATTGTAAGAAGACAGGGTCGCGGTTGAAGGCATTATTAATATGTTTGTTAAGGAAACCGTTCCCGTTCTCTGGTGTGCCGTGCCGATCAAAACTCTCAGGGATTGCCGTTAGCCGATCCATGGCAGCACGCAGTTCCGCAAGTTGTTCGCCTTTGATAACCTTCGGTAGATAGGCATATCCGTCTTCCTCCATCGCCTTGACTTGGTCTTCGAGGTCAGGATAGGCTACAAGAGGTAAGGCTTGGCTCATTGTTTTTTTCTCCTTATTGTAAAAAACTCGAAATGGGATCTCCCACTTGTGCATTTTACAACTTTTTAGGCTTGCTGTCAACTTTTTTTCCGAACAATTCGTTAACAAAGTGCATCCAATAGAGTATATAAAGTAACAAACAGTCATCACAAAAAGGAGAAAATCGAAAATGAAAACTGCAACTGTGACAGCCAAGCACCATGAAACCTCTAAAGACACGGCGATCCGCGTCCTCGGAACTGTACTGGAATCCCTACCGGGGAACCTATTTCATGTAAAATTAGAAGAGAACGACTACAAAGTTATGGCATACCTCGCTGGCAAATTGATGCAGCACAAAATTTGGGTGCTTCCTGGCGATCAAGTTACCGTGGAACTTTCTCCTTATGACTTGACGCGAGGACGCATTGTCTGGCGGAACCCCGGCACTTAGGTATGTTGCCTGAGGAGTTTCTTTCATGCCACCTATGAATCAGACTATGGAAGGCATTGTCATAAAATCGATAAGTGGTGCCTATGAGGTGCAAGTTGGCAAGCGCAGCTACACTTGTGCCTTGCGGCACCACCTCATTGAAGATGAAAAACAGCGGCTCGCTGAGACAAAGGAGATGCCGTATGTTGATCTCGTCGCCGTTGGCGACCGCGTACGCATCTCACCTGCTATGTCCACAGCCGAGAGTGGATACATCGAGGAATGTCTGCCCCGGGACACCCAGTTTGGACGTATCCGCATGGATGGTTGGCGACAGGTTATTGTTGCTAACTTAGATATACTACTCGTTATCTTTGCAGCACGGCATCCGACACTCAAACTGCGGATGCTTGATAGATTTCTCGTCACGGCGGAGGCATCTGGTGTTGAACCCGTTATCTGTATTAACAAACTTGATTTGGCGAAATTCGAGAATGTACAGCGTGAACTCAAATTATATGAAGAATTAGGTTATAAAGTGGTTTATACAAGTATCGTGACAGGTGTTGGCGTTGAAGAATTGCGAGAAGTGATGCAGGATCAGATTTCTGCGATTGTAGGTTCATCGGGGGTTGGGAAATCGTCTCTACTCAATGCAGTGCAACCGGGACTCCAGTTGCGTACGGGTGAGGTGGATACACGCATTCATAAAGGAAGGCATACGACAACGGAAGTCATGCTACTGCCACTCGAATTCGGCGGGTTCGTCGCGGACACACCCGGTATCCGAACCCTCGGCTTGCTTGAAGTTGATGAGGAACAGGGATTAGATATTCATTTTCCGGAGATGCGGGCTTATATTCCAGAGTGCAAATTCGCCGCATGCACGCACCAGCACGAACCAGCGTGTGCTGTTAAGCATGCGGTTGAAACTGGTGATATCAATCCGCTCCGATATGAAAGTTACCTCCGGATCTCTGGATTCAAGGAAGGGAGATATGAACGAAACTCAGATAAGAGAAGAACGGACCGAAACACGCGACGACGTAAACGCTGACCCAAAAAAATGGGAAGATGCCATTCAGAACTTGGTGCGTATTATTGAAAGGAGTGAGCAAAAACTTGGGTATTTCCAAAACCGCGTGAAGCAAGCACAATTCATGGATCGCCCAAATCAGCGGATGATTCGAGCCGCGGGGGCGCAAGTCGGCGCGCACTCGGCACAATTGGAAGGTTTGAGAAGTCAGTTGCGTCAGTTGGAACGCCTTCACGGTGGAGGCATTCACCTCCGACAGACCGCTGAGAATGAACTCCGCCGAATTTGGGGATGGATAAACCGACCCGGCATCAGGAAACTCCTCTACGCAACACAGGTATCCTTTGAAATGTTTCTCGATGATTGGCACCGTTGGATGGAAAATGAACAGATGCACGCACTCGCTATTGAAGTCCGGACGACGCGCCTTCTTATCGGATTTATGCTTCTCCAGTGTGATGCAGACACTGTTACCCTCAAATTCGTCATTATTCGACCTGATTATCGCGCTCGCGGATACGGCACGGATGCACTCCTTGAAGCAATGCGTTACGCGTTTGAACAACTCAAGGCTGAGCACATCGCACTACAAGTATCACCTGACAATGGACCCGCACTGATATGTTTTGAAAACGCTGGCTTTCAATACCTCAGTTACACCGACACCGCAGAACAGGGGTACACGATGGGCATTGAGCACAGCGAATGGAGCGGTGAAAAGATGGTAGATGAAGAGGACGTTGCTCCACAGTTGAGCGCGCCACTCAGAGTGTTTTTCGCACCTGAGGAGTGATTTTCATTTACACCAAGAATATGCAAAAGTACATACGATGAATAGGGCAGCGGCGGGTAAGCCTCTGCCTTACTTTTTTTATCGATTTCCTGTGCCTTGGTGGTTATTCTGTGGGATCTGAGAAAAATACCGGATCGGTGGGGTTTTGAGAGAATCGCAATGCTTTTCCGATAAGGATGTCTGTGAACAGAGGGTTGATGTTTTTGCTCCTATTTTTTAATTTTTTTCACAAAAACGTGCAAAAGTGCATCCGAAAATGTGTTTAGGTGAATCATTGTCATTTTTATGATAATGGTATCCTATTGCCGCTGTATTGCGGAAAAAGGAGGTATTTGTTATGTTAGCAAACCAGAGGAGGTGTAACACTTAGTGTTGCGCCCTTGTGGTGTGACACTAAGTGTTGCACTCTTTGGAAAGGGACAGGGGGTTCATACCCCTCTGTCCCCTATTTTAAACATGCTATTTTCGAGTAGCGCGCGATATTCGCTACGCGTCGCTAACTGAACCGAATTTTTATGGCATATTTTTGCGTTTCTTGATATACTGCTTTTAATATATTGTTACGTGCGGTTTGCAAAAGGTGGTCTTTACAAAATGTCATTGACACGTTTGCACCGTTTCCAATTATAAAACAATGAGAGGATAAGGAGGTAGCCATTATGTTGTCAATAAACCACGCCATACTTCACCTGAAAGTATTCAATTATGGCGATGGTGCCTCTGACCTTTATCGATAATTGATTAAGGCATAGGCGCGATCGCCCACATTTGAGGGAGTTGCTTTATCTATGCCCAAGTTCAATCCCGACTTTTGGGAAATTCCGGTCTCACCGGAGTATTTCGATCAGCTGACTACCGAAGACTATTTCTGGTATCGGGCACCTGATGACGAATATACAGAGATGCGTCGCGCCAAGCGACGGGTAGTTCTCAAACAGATTCGTCGGATTATTGCGAACGAACTAACCAAACGCCAAGCCGAATGTATTCAACTCTACTTCTATAAAGGTAAAACACAGGAGGAGATTGGGGATATTCTCGGTATTTCCCGCCGCGTTGTCAGTCAACACCTTTTTGGTGTTACGCGGAATGGGAAACAGATAGGGGGTGCGGTTAACAAAATCCGAAAGGTGTGCCGAAAACTGGGAATACAGTTTCCGTAGGTGCAAGTGCTGAATCTATATATCAACCCTATACGTGCCCTTCAATGCGGGAGGAAACCTCAAGGGGGACCTCCCGCTTGAAAGCACTTTATCAGCGGTTAGCCCTCGGCAGTCAGAGTGTTTTTACTGGGGGGTTTCCCCAGGAATCGCGGTGTTTTTGATAGGGCGTTTCCCTTTCTTTTTTCTCAATTTCCGACTCCTACAAGAGGATTGAATGTTTCTGGTGTTGCGGTCCTCAACTAACTTCCTTGAACCGATACCCAACCCCATGCACTGTCTCAATATGCTTACCGAATTCGCCAAGTTTACGGCGCAGGCGGCTGACATGCGTATCCACTGTCCTATCAATGCCGTAGTACTCCTGCCCCCATATCACGTCCATTAGAATATCGCGGGTAAAGACGCGTCCTGGCGAACGTGCGAATAACGTAATGAGTTTGAATTCGGTTGCTGTAAGATCGATTGAACCGTTTTCAGTCAAGACTTGATGTTTGTCGAGATCGATTGTGAGTCCGTGCATTTCAATCTGCTGGGTACTTTCTGCTTGTTTGCCAGTGTGGATGCGACGGAGCACAGCGGATACCCGGAGCACAACTTCTCTTGGACTAAAGGGTTTTGTGATGTAATCGTCTGCACCGAGTTCCAACCCCGCCACTCGGTCTCGCGCTTCGGTCTTCGCGGTTACCATCACGATCGGAATGTTTTTAGTCCGTGGATCGTTCTTTAGTAAGCGACAGACGATATGTCCGTCCACCTCTGGGAGCATCAAGTCTAACAAAATGAGATCCGGTGGCTTTTCGACAGCCCGATGGAGGGCATCTGCGCCGTTCCGGACATAATCTGTTTCAAAACCTGCTTCCTGTAGATTGTACCGCAGTAAATCTACGATGTCACGTTCATCTTCAACAATCAGAATCTTTGCGTCCATTTAAGTCATCCTTACGGTCAATTATGATTACATCTCTATTTTAACAAATTATGCGGTATCATGTCAATCTATATGACC
>JAPOOP010000729.1 GCA_026713385.1 Candidatus Poribacteria bacterium
ACAAAAATATACCGATTGCTTTCAACAGCATATTTAGATAGAAGCCTATACCAACTATTTTCATGCTCACTGAGTTCTATGTAGTCTTTTTGCCGAGTTACGCCTTCGCCTTCAAAGACGATCTCGTCGCTTCCGTCACCGCTTAACCATATAATAACAAAAGTAATCTTGGTAAGCACATCTTCCAGAGGCATTCCGAGTTTAACGAAGCCTCCGGTAGGTTCTGTCTTCGATTCTGCCACAGGCGGCTGTTGTGCATATACAACCTGCTGGCTCAACGCGAATAGCAGCAGATAACTGATTAGGCAAAAGGTCTTCATATCTTCTCCAAAGCTACGGCACACGGCGTGTGCCTGCTACTTTTAATTCCATCCTACGAATCGCAAGTAGGTACTCCAGAGCGTGTCTCCCCACAAAAGCACAAGCACAGCGGCACCTGCGAGGAACGGACCATACGGGATAGGACTCTGCCGACTTTTCCGTCCAGAGATTATCAAGGCGCTCCCGATAAGCGCACCACTCAAGGCAGAGAAGGCAATCACCATCACGAGTTCGGGCCACGTCCCGAGGAACAATCCGTTGAGTGCCATCAGTTTGAGGTCGCCACCGCCCATCGCTTTCTTGCGTAAGATCGCGCTCCCAATTACGGCAATCAACCATAACACCATCCATCCAGCAACGGCACCGATGAGGCGTGTGAGTAGATACCAAACATCGGCACGTTGATACGCGATTGCACAGACAATCACCAAACCGAGAATCAATCCAGTCACGATGAGGACATTTGGAATAATATAGTACCTCACATCGATTACAGAAATCGGCAACAACACAGCGATGAAAGCAAGCGCGAGCAGAAATTCGAGGGTTACCCCGAAGTGGTAGAACATGAGCAGAAATAACGCCCCTGTCGCCAATTCAACTAATGGGTATATAACAGAAATTTTTGCCTTACAAGACCGACACCTTCCCCGCAAGAGGAGATAACTTAAAACGGGGATGTTGTCATGAATGTTTATCGGTTCATTACATTCAGGGCAAAAAGAGCGACGTGGCGAATGAATTGACACGTCTGGGAGTGGAATGCGATAGATACATACATTGAGAAAACTGCCGACCGCCAGACCAAAAAGGAGAATAAAGACCCACATATTATAACAATTGTGTCTGAATGAGATTTTCGTTAAAATAGCCGCCAGCAATCACCAGTCAGCCAGAAAGTTGCCTCACAGTGAAAATTCTCCAGAGAACCTCTTAACTGATGGTTTCTGACAGCCGAGAGTGAGCGAAGCGAACGACCTGACAGCCGACAACCAATTACCACCAATACTTTTCACCGAGGCGCGCGTTCGCATGATAGACTCTGCTGACCTCCGCGACACCGCCGATTCGATATTTTTCGGGGACACGCGGGTGATTTTTCGCAATCCCTACCTTATACGTGTCTTGACGGAGAACGTAGTTCCCACCCCAAGGGGTCTTAGGAATAGATTCCAGATAGTTACCACGCCATCCGTCAACGCCAGGATTCTTTACCAAGGCATCTAAATTTGTCGGATACCCACCGGTGTGCTTGAAGTACTTCTTGATGGCAACGGCAATGGTTTCGACATCTATATCCGCCGCACTCATTTTTCGATATTCCTGCCAGGGTGGAAAAGAAAGTGCCCCAATGACAAGAACTATAATAACAAGGATGAGCAACTGAAGTCGAGTCATCCCGCCGTTTTCGTTGATGTTTTTCTGTAGCATCGTCAGGATCTTTAAACTATGAGAATATGAACATCGTTCCACTTTGTTTCACGATGGTGTCTGGTAAATTCGGAAGCACTCGCTCGCAGTTCGTTTAAGCCGCAGAACTTGGTCGAGAAATGCCATACCGGTTCATTTTCTTGTACAAGTTACTCCGCTCCACCTCTAATGCTTCTGCGGTACGTCGGATGTTCCACTTATTCTCCTCCAAAGCCGCAAGAATGCATTGCGCCTCGGCAGTATCCATCATCTTACTCAGAGCCGTTCCGGGTTTGTAGAGCGGAATCCCCAGAGAGGATTGTAAGGTACCTTGATCAAAAGTCGGGCTTGGCAGTGGATATGACGAAGTGGCTTGAGGAATCAAAGACAGTGCCTCGGAGACATCGGGTGCCATCACAACATCTCGATTTACCATAATTAGGAGGCGTTCAACGATGTTTTTTAACTCCCGGATGTTCCCAGGCCAATTGTAACTTTGAAACACAGTATAAGCCCCTGGGTCAATGACTTTCGGCGTGGATGCAATATTGAGTTGTAACCGCTCAGCAAAGTATTTCACTAACAACGGAATATCCTCTATCCGCTCTCGGAGCGGTGGAACGGTAATAGGCACGACATTGAGCCGATAGAAAAGATCGCGTCGAAACCGTCCTTTCTCAATTTCCTCGGGGAGGTGTTTGTTAGTCGCGGCGATAATTCGAACATCTACTGTCCGAATCTGATTCCCACCGAGACGCTCTACCTCACCGGTCTCAATGACGCGAAGGACCTTTGCTTGCGCCTTTAAACTCATATCACCAATTTCATCGAGAAAGATAGTCCCACCATGAGCAAGTTCAAAGCGTCCCTGTCTTCGTGAATCTGCGCCAGTGAACGCGCCTCGCTCATGTCCAAAGAGTTCACTCTCAATGAGTTCATCGGGCAAAGCGGCACAGTTGAGAGGGATAAAAGTTTTCGCGGCACGCCTGCTCTGTCGATGGATCGCATTCGCAACAAGCTGCTTACCTGTGCCATTCTCCCCAGAGATTAGGACACCGAGTTTGCTTCCCGAGACCCGATGAATCTGTGAGCGGAGATGCGAAATAACGGTACTCTCACCTACCATTTCGTCGGTGGGTGTAATTTGTGATTTCAGAATCTCATTTTCTTGCGATAAGCGCGATATATCCAAAAAGGGCTGAACACTGGAGAGAATTTTATCAATACTAATCGGTTTTGTGATATATCGTTTCGCACCGAGTTCCATTGTTTTAACAGCAATTTCAATATCTTGTTGTGCAGACATCATCACCACATTTAGCTCAGGATAGCGTTCACGAAGTTTTACAAGCGTCTGAACGCCATCCATTCCATTTTCCATGCGGATATCCAACAGTACAAGATCCACATCGGACTTGACACACTGTTGCAACGCCTCTTCACCACTTGCGGCTGTGAGAGCTTGATACCCGCGCATTTTGAGTCCTTGGGACAACATCTTAAGCGTATTTTTTTCGTCGTCTACAATCAGAATGGTTTCCATCTTTTTGTCCTAATTCAAAGCATTTTAAAAGCGGATAGGTTTAGTCTTCAACGCCTATCGCCTGATTTTTCTTCGGTTTCCAGTTCGGTAACCAAACGCGTGCGAGGTATTAATTCTTTAGTCGCCGATGTTGACTCCTCGGAGCGAGTCTCTTGGTTGTGTGAAAAATGGATACGGACGGTTGTCCCTTCGCCTTCGGTACTTTGGAAATCTATCTCAGCACCGTGCTCTGTGACAATCCTTCTAACAATTGGCACACCGAGTCCTCTCCCATTCGTCTCTGATTTTGTCGTGTAATAAGGCACAAAGAGATTCGCCATAGTCTCCTCGGACATACCGTGACCAGTATCTTGGATTTCTAATGAAACTGTGCCATTAATGGCTTTCGGAAACCTTCGGTTTTCGGCTCTCAGTGTATGATGATTGCTATCGTCTTCTCCTGCCACAACGCGCTCTGACTGACGGTTTCCGACGGAAACCAACTGCTGACTACCGTTTGGTGTGAAATAGGTTTTAACCTTAAGCAATCCACCTTCAGGCATAGCTTCTATTGCATTTTTCAGGAGGTTGCCAAGTGCTTGTGTCATCTGTTCCGGATCAACTAAAAGTCGAGGAAGCGGAGCTAACTCAGTCCTAACTTTAATTTTGGAAATATTTTCAAGCCAAAACTTCTCAGTAGAATCTTGTAATACCGAGTCTATGTGCTCTGAACTCATCGGTGCAATTTCATTTTCCTGCTCAAGATCTGGTATGTGTCTACCGGTGTACAATGTCAGAACAGATCTCACAATGTCATTCAACTGGCTCCATTTCCGCTGCGGCTTCGGCATCCGAGCGAATTGATGGAATTCGTCTATGAGTTTACCGATCCGATCGACCTCTTCAATGACTGTGTCCGTACATTCACTGAATATTTGCTCAAAAACTTCAGGGTTGGATTTCGCTTGCTGCAGGTTTTCAACAGAGAGTCGAATCGGAAAAAGCGGGTTTTTAACTTCATGTGCCACCTGCCGTGCGGCATCTCTCCAAGTCGCCGCACGCTCTGCTGCCATACGTTCCTCCATGCTCTGCTTCAGGTCATGTGCCATTTGATTAAACCCCTCAGCAAGCTGCCCGACCTCATTACGTGATCGGATTTTAACGCGATGATCGAGATCACCCGCCGCGATGTGACTAACCCCTTCGCGTAGGACTGCGATAGGACGGGTAATCCGACGACTAATGATATAACTGATGAGATAAACTAACGCGAGTCCACCGATACCACTCAAAAGCAGTGTAATCGTAAGTTGCTGCTGCCATCTCATCTGACGTTCATGCGAATATGCAACGACTAAGCCCACAGAGGGGGTCTCGCGCGTCGTCGCGAAGGGTGAATTGAAAGGTGTTATCCGAAAAGCGGTAAAAGCGTGCCCACCGGTACCTTCTGTGCCCTGTAAAAAGATTTTTCGCTCTGGAAGCCAACTTGGAAGTGATTTAAACCATCCTCTCCCGTGTGCTGTTTGAGAGGCAAAATTTAATGGAAGCCAGTCCTCGGCACCTGTCGTCTTTGATTCGGTGTCGAAAGATGCTGTGTCCGCCCGTTGGGACTTTCCAACAAGAAAGATCGGATGTTCATCTGATTGAATGCTCGTTTGGGTCGTCTCCAGCCACGTTTGCAAGAGGTAGCCTCCTGTCACAAATCCCCACTCGCCTACTTCCGTTACCTGGACCACATACTGTAACCCCAGCTCACTCTGTTCCGGAATATATCTGAGTTGTATATGTCCCTCTTCCTCGTCCAACGAAGGATTATATGCCAGTGTTCTCCTTCTTGCCCTTGTGTCAGGATATAGGAGTCTCCCATCCGAAGCACCGTACTCTAAGAGATCAAACTCCGGTGCCGGTAGATAAGGAAAGCGCGACTCGCTTTCTATGACACGGTGCAACCTTACGTCAGTGGCTGTGGCATGAACTTCTTTTTGAACCTTGTTGAGAAGCACTTGATAACTGTTTGAAATCTGGGCTTGAATCGTTTCAACATAACTATCAATTTCCTTTTTAAAAGCGAGCCGAATCAGGAAACTGGTACTCCCAAAGACAACGCCAAACATGACAAGGAAGACGAAGCCGTAAGCGAAAAATATTTTATCATGGAATCGTAAACCGGAGAGTCTATTCCTCATTTTTGCACAACTTACAAAGCATTCCTGCTTTTAGACCTCGGAAATTTGTAACACGAGAGGAGATCACTCTTCTATCATCTACGTGCTGTCTGCACTCGATGCCAAGGCAAAAGATCTGAATTTCCGTTTATAACCTTCAACACCATCCTGCAGATATGTTAACTCACTCCCGCCATTATTGTCAAGATGTAACCCCTGGAGTCTGCCTTTCACGGCAATAGTATCCATTAAGAGACGCATCAACCGACAAACAGACTGAATATCCCGCTTCGGGAGGGTTAGCGTTGCATTGGGAACACCGTTCTCACTAAAATCTAAAGCGGTTCCACGATACGAAGCAGTCTGCATGTACGTCATGGATAAACCTTCAAACTCGGTTAATTTGCTGTCCATTCCAGTCTCTCTCGGCAGTACTAAATCGGGACCCAGTTCCTCCCAATGGAGAAATAAAACGACTTTATCTCTGGGACCGGCGATAATACCGTTGAGAATAGAGTGATTGCTCGTAGGTCCCTTCGCATCTATGACATTCGCACCGCTGCCGCGCTCCTGAATAGATTCTGTATAAAGTTGGACGAACCATTCACCGAAGCAACTACCGTCAGCGTAGTTATAAAAGACAATGCTTCCTTTTCCCTCAACTTCCTCAAAGAGATGAAGCCATCGCGCCAACCGATAGGCGATGTTATCCTGGTGATTATAAGCGAGATTAAAGCCTTCATGAGCCTGATTCACACCTTCGACAGCGGCACGAATTCGGGTATCGGGAGTTTCGTCTTTTCCTGCGGTCATCGCAAGAAAGAACAACCCGACTGGAGAGAAAGCCGAAAACCGTCCGCCAACCCCATCAGGCACAGGAAGCAGCGTGTTCCCGTAGAAAGGTGATTGCTCATGCATTCGGAAGAGCACACTGTCGGCGGTTAATCCGGTAGTAGCAAGGATTTGTTGCTGCCAGTTTATATCATTAAGCGCATCACGGATAATCATCAACGTCGCCATAGTTTCGGTGGTTGTTCCGGATTTGCTAATGACATTGAAGAGTGTCTTATCAAGGAGGTTCCTCGCTTTGAGCATCTCAAGTAAGCCGGCAAGCTTGCGTGGATCGAAGGTATCGCCTGTGAAATAGACTTCGGGGGCACCGCCGCGTTCTTCAACCGATAGTTCATTATGATACGGATGGTTGAAAGAATCATGAAAGACGCGGGCACTCAGGTCAGAACCACCCACACCAATGACGACTAACACCGAAAACGACTCACGTGCGCGTGTGGCTAATGCCGCGACTTGGGCAATATCCTCGGTCTGGAGATGACTGCGGGTCCACGCACGAAGCCCACGCTCCAACTCGGCAAGCGGTGCTTCCGTTTCATCCTGAAATAGAAGGTGAATCCTTTGCAAAGCGGTATCAACCTTCTGTTGCGCCGCCTGTGGGAACGAACCAGTTGCCCCGTCATCAACTAAAAAACATAACTTTCTGTCCAATTTTTAATTATACCTTGCGGATAGATAACGGCGTTTGTACCATGACGCTTTTCGCGTTCGAGTCGCCTGCGCCGTTGTTGCAGGCTACGCGATTTGGACTCATTTTTAACCGATAACTGACCAGAAAACTGCTTGTGATGAAAGGGAGAGCGGCCCAGGAGTCCATCAATTAGAAACCTACATTCTGCCATACTTGTCTGAAAGGCGAACGATATCTTCTTCGTCAAAGTGTCCAAACGCAATTTCAAGTATCCGATAGTCTTTCGATTCCCCGATGAGTTGATGTTTAGCACCTTGTGGAATAAATACGGGTTCCATAGGTGGGGGACGCTGAATGGTGCCATCAAGGTTTATACAGGCACCTTCATCGAGCGGAATCCACAACTCACTTCGGTGATGGTGATACTGATAACTTACCTGCTCGCCTGCCCGAATCTCTAAAATTTTGACGGTAACAGGTTGATTGAGGACATATTGTATGAAACGCCCCCAAGGTTTTTCAGTTGTCGCGATTTCCTGAAGTTCTTTCGGGCATAAAGCCATGATCCAATTCTCCGTGCCTAATCGTTTGAAAACCTACCTGTAGGTAAAAAAATACTTACCAAAACACAATAGATAGTGTATCATATCAGTAGCGTGTCGTCAACGCAAAAGAGGCACATACTTAAACACAGTCCAAACCGCGTAGTCCGTATTGTCTCGCAGGTTTCCCACACGCGGCTTGCGCAAGGAGGACAGATCCTTAGAGAGAAATGTCAAGTTCCACTCCCACGTCATTTGACCGCAAGGTAAATTTAAAAAACCTTATTGAGAATAGTATCGCCGAAAAGGTGTTTCCCGGTGCTGTCGCCTGTATCCTTACTGATAAAGAGGTACTTTACCACGAAGCGTTTGGGTATCGATGTGTGAAACCGAAAAAACTACCGATGCTTCGCACGACGGTATTCGACTTAGCATCGCTGACGAAACCGATTGTCGTCGGAACGCTCTGCATGCAGTTCGTTGAGAGAGGCAAACTCTCCTTGGATACACCCACAGAGAAATACCTGCCAGAGTTCAAGCAAAAAGGGGTATTGCTTAAACACCTACTGACACATACCTCAGGACTTCCTGCCTGGTTACCTGTCTATCTGCGCGCATCATCACGAGAGGATGTAATCTCCTATCTCGGAGGGGTATCCCTGGAATCTCAACCGGGGAAGAAAGCAGTGTATAGTTGCTTGGGGTATATCGTGTTAGGAGCACTCCTTGAAAAAGTAGCGGGACAATCGCTGGACAAATCGGCACAAGATCGAATTTTCGCGCCGCTCGGTATGGAATGGACGCGGTTCAACCCACCACAAGCATGGCGGGAACACTGTGCAGCCACCGAGGATTCCAATAGTTTTGAACGCCGAATGGTGAACTACGAACGCTACGATTGGCGAAAAGGTGTGATCATCGGGCAGGTCCACGACGAGAACGCCCATTTCCTTGGCGGCGTTTCCGGCAATGCCGGACTTTTCTCTACATCAACAGATCTCGGTAAGTTCTGCAGAACGCTCATGAGAAATGGTGGAGAACTTTTACGTCCGGAGAGCCTCTGTACAATGCAACAAGTCGCTCCAGCGGAAGGAGAACATCGGGGCATCGGTTGGGCTGTGGCAGGCGACGGGTGTCTTTATCACACAGGGTTCACCGGTACTTCAATACGAATCTGTTTGAAAAGAAAACTTGCCGCGATTCTGTTGACAAATCGGGTGCATCCGGATGCCGATCGGCGCGGTATTATCGAATTCCGAAAAATCTTCCACAATATTTTGTTCTCTACAGAGATCGCTTCGCAGTGAGAATGCTTTACATTTGGAGAGCAGACCAAAGGTCCATAGGTCAAAGAATGTTTTCCACAGCACAACAGCAAAAAATCCAATTAGGACTGAATGTTCTCCTCACAGAGAAAAGCGACTGGATTCGAGGCAAATCCATCGGTCTGATTACAAATCACACGGGGGTTGATGCCACCTTACGGAGCAATTATCGACTTTTCGCGGAAGTGTCGTCGTGTCGGCTCTCTGCGATCTTTTCTCCAGAGCATGGGTTCTGGGGCGCGCTCCAAGATGGTATCGCCGTCAACAGTCTCAATGTCCCAGATGAAAACTTATCGCGAAGAAACATCCAAGCAAAAACACCGTACCTCGCCAGCATTCCGGTCTATAGTCTATATGGACAATCAATTCGTCCAACAGTGAGTCAACTTGAAGGTATTGACCTGCTTGTGTACGATATGCAGGATATCGGTGCGCGTTACTATACCTATATTTCGACGCTGCTGCATGCCATGGAAGCCGCCAGCGACCATGGCATCGAGTTCATCGTCGCAGACCGACCGAATCCGATTACGTGCAACGCCGTGGAGGGACCGGTATTGGCGCGTGAGTGTGAATCGTTCGTCGGTATACATACGGTGCCCATCCGTTACGGATTGACAATCGGTGAATTGGCAACACTGTTGAAGACGGAACGGGTACCAGCCTGCCGTCTAAAGGTTGCATGGATGCACGGATACGAGCGCGGAATGTGGTACGATGACACCGGCTTGCAGTGGGTGCCACCATCGCCCAATATGCCGACACTCACAACGGCAATCCTCTATCCCGGTTTATGCTTGTTTGAAGGAACAAATATGAGTGAGGGCAGAGGAACGACAAACCCGTTTGAGTACATCGGCGCGCCTTGGTGCAACGGCGAAAAATGGGCTGAAATACTAAATGCCTTGTGTCTACCCGGTGTTCTGTTTCGTCCAGTCGTTTTTACACCTGCTCCAGCCGCTGAAAACACAAAGCACGCGAAACAGACATGCGGTGGTGTTGCAATTCACATTACGGATAGAGAATGCTTCCTTCCAGTAGAAACCGTTATCCACATGTTATCCACTTTAACTACCGAATACAGGGACGTTTTTGCGTTTTTACCCACGCACTTTGACAGGTTAGCAGGAAACAACTGGCTCCGAGACGCGCTACTAAAAGGAAAATCGTTGGATACAATCCGAGCACAGTGGACTGAAGAACTTCAGCTATGGTGTGAAAATACAACACAGTATCACGCCTACGATTAGAAGCAACGTTATCGGCGTTCAGTGATAAAAACAGATAATCGAAGGATACTAAAAATGATAGAATTTTATGAACTCCTGAAAAAAAAGAAAAAGTATGTGATAGGTTTGATGTCTGGCACCTCTGTTGACGGCATTGATGCAGCGATCGTTGAAATTACGGGGCACGGTTTGGAAACGACAGTGAACTTGATCGCTTTTGAGACGTTTTCCTTTCCACCCGATGTGCCACAACGCATCCTCGCTCTCTGTCACCCCGATACGAGCCGCGTTGACGACATTTGTGAGATGAACTTTTACATCGGACATCTCTTCGCGGAGGCTGTCAAACAGATCTTAGAAAAAAACGGAATCTCTGCCAGCGACATCGACCTCATCGGATCACACGGTCAGACGATTCACCATTTACCCATTTTTAATGATTCCTTGCGGAGAGACGACGTGCGTTGCTCAAATCTGAAGAAACACCCCAGCAAAAACCCTGCGCCGATGTTGCAGGCTGCTGTCTTGGGTAAACCAAAACCCATAGCCCGTAATGTAATGGAGGGCGGATATACGGAACAAACCGTGAAATCCCAAAGCCACCTCAACGAACCGCAAGGTAAAATTAAAATTCCATCGACACTGCAGATTGGTGAACCTGCAGTCATCGCACACGAAACCGGTATTCCCACTATCGCTGACTTTCGGGTGGCAGATATGGCAGCAGGCGGGCAAGGCGCCCCGTTGATAGCATATCCAGACTATCTGCTGTTCCATGACAGTGTTAAAACAGTGGGACTTCTGAACATTGGAGGGATAGCGAACCTCACAGTGCTTCCCGCAAACGGATCGCTCGATTCGGTTTCCGCGGCAGATACAGGACCGGGAAATATGTGTATTGATGCAGTTGTGAGCGAGATAACCGATGGAAGAGAGCGGTATGACAAAGCAGGACAGCGTGCCGCGCAGGGAACCTCTTATCAACCTCTCATTGACGAATGGTTAAAGCACTCCTTTTTCCAACTGACACCACCGAAAACGACTGGACGCGAGATGTTCGGACGCACCTTTGCAATGGAATGTCTGGCGGCATGCCGTAAACACAGTCTCGCTGATAACGGCTGTATCGCAACGTTAACCGAACTAACAGTCCAGACGATTGCCCTTTACATCTCACAATTTGTGCCTGAAAAGAACCCGATAGACACACTCTATGTGAGCGGCGGTGGGGTACACAATCAAACAATAATGCAACGACTCAACGAAGCATTAGTAGATACAGCGGTTGAACCTGTGGATAACTCAGGCATATCGGGGGATGCAAAAGAGGCGATAGCATTCGCAATCCTTGCAAATGAATCACTGCACGGACAGGGTGGGAATCTACCTTCCGCGACAGGTGCGTCTATGCGAAAAATTCTGGGCAAGTTCGTGTGTCCGTGATTTCTTTATAGAATTATGCAACCGATTTATCCGTAAGTAGCATCAGTATAGGGTAATCGGAGTAGTCCACTATGAAAACAACTTCCGCCCAAGATTTGTCGCACACTACCATTGAAGTCACTAACAGAAGAGGAGTCTACAGTGTCGCTTTCAGTCCTGATGGTTCAACGCTCGCGAGCGACAGGGACAATACCATCCAACTTTGGGATGCTATCACCGGACAAAAAATAGAAACTGAGAAATTGTTCTGGGTAGATATTGCGGGAAAATTCACTGCGGATATCAATAGCATCGCTTTTAGTCCCGATGGACAGATGATTGCAGGTGGGATTAACGAGCGTGAAACTATCTGCATCTGGGACGCTGCCACCGGTGAGCAACTTAGATCTATAAGAGAAGATGCGGCTAACCCTTTGCATTGGATCAATGCTGTCGCTTTCAGTGTTGATAGCAAGATACTCGCAAGTGGAAGTGAAGATGGAAATCTTTACCTATGGGATGTGGCAACGGGTAAAAAGATGAAAACCCTTACAGAGGATACGGAGAATGTCTTCAGTGTCGTGTTCAGTAGTGACGGAAAAACGTTAGCGAGTGGGAACAGCGGTAACACCATCCGCTTGTGGAACATTACCACTGGTGAGAAATTGAAGACTCTCAGGGGACATACGAATCGGGTCTTCAGCCTCGCTTTCAGTCCTGATGGACAGACGCTCGCGAGCGGAAGTCGGGACCAAACTGTTCGTCTCTGGAATACTACCACAGAACAGCAACTGAAAACTTTTACTGGACATTCATCTGTGGTTTGGAGTGTTGCCTTCAGTCCAGACGGTTCAACACTCGCAAGTGGCAGCGAGGACAAGACAATCCGTCTCTGGAGTGTTGCAACAGGTGAACAACGTGCAATCCTGACAGGGCACACGGAAGCTGTCAAGAGCATTGCCTTCAGTCCGAATGGTGTAACGCTGGCAAGTGGCAGTGAAGATAGCACAATCCGTCTCTGGGACCTTACGTCTCCTATGCTTCTGCGAAAAGACCGAGAGAAATAGAAGCCAAATTGGGTAATAGACTATTTCCCACAAACGCTGCCTCTGGCAAAAACGCTTTATCCAAACACACCCCGATTTTCTTCGCGGAATTATGCACCCGTTTCACTCCTAAATAGCGTCACCAGATACGAATGCCCACTGATAAAACCATTTCTTTTTGGAGACGAGATGAAAAACGATGATACCAAACTTATCCAGCGCGTCCTCGAAGGCGACGATAATGCCTTCTCCGTGCTTGTGAGAAAATACCAAAAGCAGGTTCACGCACTCGCGTGGCGGAAAATCGGGGACTTCCACATCGCAGAGGAGATTACACAGGATACCTTTCTGAAGGCATACAAGAGACTCCCAACACTGAAGAAGCCTCAACGTTTCGTGAGTTGGCTTTACGTCATTGCCGCGAATCGCTGCAGTTCTTGGCTCCGAAAAAAACGGTTGTGGACGCAGCCACTGGAGCAATTGGAGGACACGGACAACGAACAGGAACAAAAAGCAACGTATTCTGGGTATGTCATTGAAGAAAACGAGCGCACAACTGAAGAAGCACAACGTGAAGTTGTTAAAAAGTTGTTGGCGAAACTCCAAGAGAGTGAACGGACGGTCATCACGCTCCACTACTTCGGTGAGATGTCGTGTACAGAGATTGGCGCGTTTTTAGGTGTATCCGCAAACACGATCAAGAGTAGGCTTCGCCGCGCACAGCAGCGTTTAAGAAAGGAAGAACCAATGATAAGAGACGCTTTAGAGAACTTCAAAATCACACCGAATCTCACGGAGAACATCATGCGGGAAATCGCTCGCATTAAACCTGTTGCCCCGTCCAGCGGTAAACCTCTCATACCATGGGCAATTGCAACTTCCACAATAGCAGTGGTCTTGCTGATGTTAGGCATCGGAAATCATCAATACTTAGGGCGTTTCCAAAAGCCCTATAGTTTCGATGCGACTTCAGAGATGACGATTGAACTCATTGAGACACCGATTGTGCTGAACCTCGCGTCCAAAACGGATAAGCGAACACAACTCGGAAATCCAGACGCACCCAATAAGAGTAATATACCTGACCGGAAACCGAATGATAATCCAGCGTTATATGCAGAGGCACGAACGGACGAAACCCCCGAAAATTACGCAAAATGGGAACTGCCAACAGAGGCAAAAGCGCGTCTGGGAAAGGGCGGAATTAATGCGCTCCAATTCTCACCAGACGGAACACAACTCGCTGTCGGTAGTAATATCGGGATCTGGCTCTACGATGTGGAGACAGGTAAAGAACTGTCGTTGTTTGCAGGCATGTGCCAAGCACTCGCATTTTCACCAGATGGACGTTATCTTGCCAACGGTGGTGGAAGGTATACAACGGACGAAATTCAAGTGTGGGATACAACTACTGGGCACAAAGTGTCACTCATTGATGCCCCTACTTCTGCCGCAGCATTGCAGTTTTCCTCAGATAGCAAAAGGCTGATTAGTTTGAGTAGTTTACATTTACAGAAGACAATTAGCAGATTAAATATTGAAACTGGAAAGGTAGATGTGACGACACTCAAAGCAGAAAGCAGGGTTATTTCTGGAGTTTACGCGTTCACATTTGACAAGATCGCAATTGGAGGTTGGGGCGGAAAGATTCAGTTGTGGGACATAATGACCGGCAAAAAGTTATTCACCCTCGGAGGGCATGCAGATTTACCTACCCAACCATTTCCTTCACGCCTGCCTTCTTCACCTCTACAGTATCAGAAACAAGTCTTAGCGTTGGCATTTTCACCCGATGGTACAATGCTTGCAAGTGGAGGTAAGGATAATACAGTCCGATTATGGAAGAATGCCACCGATAGCCAACCGATTGTGCTTCAAAAACATATAGGTTGGACAAACGTGTTGGCATTCTCTCCTGATGGAAATATACTTGCCAGTGGAAGTACTGATAAAACGGTAGAGTTATGGAATACTGCTACAGGGGATCCGATTGCCACACTTACTGGACATCTCAACGGTATTAATGCGTTAACGTTTTCACCCGATGGTACCACGCTCGCAAGTGGAAGTACGGACGGCACGATCCGGTTCTGGAATATCAAGACGGGAGATGTCCTCGCTCCTCGTATCACCGGACATACGGAGTGGGTAAAAGGAGTGACTTTCTCCAAAGATAGCTCCACACTTGTCAGTGTGGAGTTCAATGGAAGCATCAATTTTTGGGATGTGAAGACATCACAAAGAACCGATCGCCAAAGTGCTGGACACCGAGATTGGTTAGCGACTTTAGCGTTTTCACCGGATGAAACACAGCTCGCAAGTGTTGGCGCGGAAAGTAACATGGTCGTAGGATTCGGTCGCGTGACAAAGCCTGATCCTTTAATTCGTTTGATTGATGTAAGCACCGGACGCGAGATGGCAACATTGAAGGATAAGCCCGGGGTCTCAAATCTGGTATTTTCGCCTGATGGCAAAACAGTAGCCTTCAGCAATCACGGTGAAATTCGTTTGTGGAACACAGAGACAGGGACTGTTCTTAATACATCGCCCTCGGATCCGAAGAACAATTTGCCTGAGAGGTTGGAGCCTGAAATCAGTGCCTTGGTATTCTCACCCGATGGCAAGAAATTAGTCAGTGGAACCATGGACGGAAATATTCAGATGTGGGACACGGAGACTGGAATTGGCTTAGTTTCTCTCACAGAGCAGGATCCAGGCAATGTAAAGTATGGCGTGAAGGCGGCGGCAGATGCTGATTCTGACGCAACCGTAGTAAAAACCATATTTCCTGACGCAACTGTCGCGTATCAGGAACCTATCACAGTGTTGGCATTTTCTTCAAATGGTAAGTTGCTTGCCGCGGGAAGTCAGAAGCAGATTCGTTTGTGGAACATGGGAACTGGTAATTGGGGAAAAGGCACCACTTCAATTGATGGGCATAAAGACGGCAGGGAAGTTTTTCACGGCTCTGAGGCGTTGGTGTTTTCGTCAGATAATACGACGCTTATCAACGGCGACGGAAATGGCAGACTCCAGTTGTGGGACATAACAACAGGAGATGAACTGACCACTCTCGATGGACACACAGGACAAGTAGAAACGTTACAATTTTCGCCCGACAGCAAGACACTCGTCAGCGCAGCACAGGACGGCACAATTCTCTTGTGGGATTGGGAGGAAATCATCAAAGATTTGCCTGTACAGGATAAATAGTGTTATAATAGTCATCGGTTATCGGTTGTCAAAGGAATTTTCTAAGAAACGAAATCCCTTTTGACGGTTGACCGCCATCCAAAATCTGATTCTATGAGATGCGCAATAGCTGTCACCTTCGGACCCGCTCAATCGCGCATAGTAGTGTTTAAGGGAGGAAAAACTGATGCTAAGAAACGCTTTAGGCAATTTCCGAGTCACGCTGAATTCCACCAAGAACGCCGCGCGAGAAATTAATCGTCTAATGCCATGGGTAATTGCTATCGCAGCAGTGATCTTATCGCTAAGTATTGGAAATCATGCTGTAGAGGCACAAACAGAGGCAACCGTCGAAGATTATACAAAATGGGAACTCCCAACAGAGGCAAAAGCGCGTCTGGGTAAGGGAGGGATCAATGCAATGCAATTCTCACCCGATGGCACACAACTCGCCGTCGGTAGCAATATCGGGATCTGGCTCTACGATGTGGAGACGGGTAAAGAACTGTCGCTGTTTTCAGGCATGTGCCAAGCACTCGCATTTTCACCAGATGGACGTTATCTTGCCAACGGTGGTGGAAAGTATAGAGAAACTGAAATACAAGTATGGGACACAACATCTGACAAAAAAGTGTCACTCGTTAATGTTCCCTCTTCTGCTCCAGCCCTGCGGTTTTCCTCAGATAGCAAAAAGCTGATTAGTTTGAGGCACTGGGTAGACACAATTGTCTGGTCAGATATTGAGACCGGGCAAGGAGTCGTGAGAAATTTTGAATTTCGACAATTTGGATCGGAGACACGTTATCCGGAAGCCTACGCACTCACGCATGACAAATTAGCAGTTGGAAGTAGGGATGGAAAGATTCAGTTGTATGAGACATCAACAGGTAAAATGTTATCGACGCTCAGAGGACATGCAAATTTACCCCTTCAGCCGTTAGATGCCGAACCGAATCAACCTGCATTGCCGCCACCACATAGGAGTGGAAATCAAGTCTTAGCGTTGGAATTTTCGCCCGATGGCACACGTCTTGCCAGCGGAAGCCAGGATAAAACGGTTCAACTCTGGAATACCACGAACGAAGGTGAATGGACTACACTTCAAAAACATACAGGTTGGACAAATGTATTAGCATTCTCGCCGGACGGAAAATTGCTTGCCAGCGGGAGTACCGATAAAACGGTGCTGTTGTGGGATACCACCACCGCAGAACTACTCGCCACCCTTTCAGATCATATTAACAGTATTACTGCTTTGGCGTTTTCACCCGATGGCGCGACACTCGCAAGTGGGAGCACAGATGGCACGATCCGATTTTGGAGCACAGAAAATGGAGATCCGCTATCTACGCCTATCACTGGACATACTGAAAGAGTAAAAGCAGTCGCTTTCTCTAATGGCGGTTCTACGCTTGCCAGCGTGGCGTTTAACGGCATAATTACATTCTGGGATCTGAAGACATCAAAAAAAACTAACAGTCAGATTACGGGACACCGAGATTGGTTGGAAACTGTAGCCTTTTCTCCTGATGGGACCAAGTTCGTCAGCGTTGGAGCAGAAGGTGACGTAATCTTTGGGTTCGCTTCTTCTTGGCGCGCGGATCCACTTATTCGTTTGAGAAAAGTGGGCACAGGAGATGAAATGGCAACGCTTACGGATCGCATGAATCCCTCAAATCTGACGTTTTCACCTGATGGAAAAACAGTAGCCTTTAGCAGTTTAGGTAAAATTCGTTTATGGAATACAGAAACAGGTAGTCATATTGATATCCCTCTCTCAGATCAGAATGATGTTCTCCAGTTCCCTCACAAAGCACAAGAAAACGGTGATTTGGTATTCCCACCAAGAGGTATCATGCTTCACCAAATGCCAAAAGTGAGTACTTTGGCGTTCGCGCCAGATGGAACACGAATTGTCAGCGCGACTATGGAAGGACAGATTCAGATGTGGGACGCGGAGATGGGGGTTGAACTCACTTCCCTGGTAGAACAGGAACCGGACGGTGTAGAACATGAGGTGAAAGAAGGAGGTATGATGGTGACAACCACATATAAAGATCCTATCACAGTATTAGCATTTTCACCAAATGGCAAACGGCTTGCTGCGGGAAGTCATCAACAGATTCGTTTGTGGAACATGGAAACCGGAAATTGGGGAAAAGGCGTCACTTCAATTGATGGGTATAAGGATGGCAGAGAAATTTTCCACGGTTCTGAGGCGTTGGTGTTTTCGCCAGATAATACGATCCTTGTCAATGGTGATGGAAACGGCAGAATCCAGCTATGGGACGCAACAACACCCGATGAAATTATCACTCTTGATGGACATGCGGAAGGAGTGGAGACGTTGCAATTTTCACCCGATGGAAAAACCCTCGTCAGCGCAGGACAAGACGGCACAATTCTCTTGTGGGATTGGAATGAAATCCTTAAGGGTTTCACTGTGATAGGTGAATAATATCCATCTGTCACCGGTTGCCTAACAAATACTTTCTCTGACTACCGATTGCTGACCGCCATTTAAAACCTAATCCTGAGGGATATGCGATGGCTGCCACCTAACGCCGGGTGGTTCGCAAAAGCGTAATCTAACCCCGCCCCTGCCCCGGTGACAAATCGAAGGTTCAACCCAACCCCCGCTGTCAACTGACGCACACTTTCAAGACTTCCACTCCGCTCCGCCATTCCAATCCGTAAGGCAAGTAGGTCAAAGAGCGTCCACTCGGCACCCGCATGCAACTCAACGGGACTTCCCTGTGGTGCTTCTACATCAGATTTAGTTCCTGAGCCACCCCGATTTTGGACGTAGGTATCCAGTGCGAGGATGAGCGTGCTTCGGAAGATAGGAAGCGAGTGTACCGTGGCAACACCAACTTTCAGATGCGGTAGTATCGTTTCGGTGTGGGCTGTCTGATCCGCCGATGGTGGCGGTGTATTCCAATAGAGTTTCGTCGTAAAGACATCGCTCGCCTGCAATCCGAGTATAAGCCGGTTAGATTTTTCTGGGTTGGTCATTGCGACAAGCCCCATGTCGGCACCGCCGCCGATGGCATTCGTGCTTCGATATCCACTCATATAGAGGAGTTTGAGCGTTCCACCAATCTGTAAATGAATACCACGAAAAGCTGGCAGTCTCCAGCCCTGAGAGAAGAGAAAAGCGTTATCGGTATTGTTAAAAGACCCGACGACCTCTGGACGGTTTGCAGGTCCGACAGGGCGGCTGACAACGGGTAGACTGGTAATAGGAATATCGTCAACACCGACGCGGAGCCAGCTCACACCGATCGCGCCTCGCTTTTTGAGCGGATGGACATAACTGACAAAATCGTAAGCATCCTCTCCATTGAGTGTGGAGTGCATGAAACTGACTTCATAGCGAGTAAGCTGTCCCAATCCAGCCGGATTCCAATAGGGTGCGTAAGCATTGTCACTCAGAGCAGTCCCCGCACCGCCCATAGCAAGTGCGCGGGCACCCACCCCAAGGGTCAGGAAATCAGCAGTGTATCTCGCATCAACGGATTGGGGAACCACCCCGCAGAACGTAATTACACACACAAGAAAATAGAAAATATTTTTTTTAAAATGTTTCATTTTTTTTGGCTATCGGCTATCAGGTATCGGCTGCCAATAAAGAGGTTATATGCATGCGGAAAACCTCTTATAACTGATGGCTGACGGTTTCCGACTGCTGACGGCTATTAACGCAATTTCATCATTTTCAATATTTCGGTTATATCCTTTTCACCCTCGCGTTGGACTCGGAGCTTGGCATAGTAAACGCCATTTGCAACCTCAATTCCATCGGCATCTCTGCCATCCCATTCCACCATAAGAAATCCAGGAGTTGCTGGAACAGAGAGTTCCCGAATGAGCCGTCCGCTCAGCGTATAAATTTTCACAACGAGTGAATCAGCAGGCGCAGTTAATTCGCAGGTGAGCGTTGTTTTACGCGGAAATGGATTCGGATAGTTGAGGAACGATAGCAGTTGCAAGGTGTCATGGACTCGAAATGTGATGTCTGTTGTATCAGTATTTCCATGGACATCGCTCGCAGTTAGGCGGACCTCATACTCCCGTGGTTCAAGCTCTGGGGACGGATATGTCAACACGAGTTGATTTGAGCCGGGGTGATGTGTCACCTGATACGCCTCTGGATTAATGCGTTCATATTCTCCAAACGCGTCCCCAATTTCCAACAACAGGGGTCGGGTGAGGTAATCAAGACCACTCGGATCGGTTAATGTTGCCCCGATGAGCGGTTCCGCATCCGTTGCATCCCCGGGAACAAAGTGCTGTTGATTGCCAACGGTGAGTTGTATATCTGGTGGCACAGTATCGTCAGTATAAAACAGCGTAACCGGTCCGAGCCGCTCCGTTGTAGCTCGAATGGTGCCGACGGGTCGGGTTTGAAACCTAAACCTATCTCCCGGAGCAAAGGAGCGTTCGCCTTGTGTGAGTTGAAAACGCAAGCCGTAGGACTCATAATAGAAAGGTTCTTCGACTGTTCCACGCAGTGGTTGATTTCCATCAGTTTGGGAACGCAAAATACCGGTTTTTTCGCCTTCAACCTGAAATTCAGTATCGGTAAGGAAGAAGATAATCCACTTATCTTCGGGCATATCGGTGTCTGTCGAAAGTTCAATGTAACTGAGGGTTCCTGTGCCTCTGTTGCTGTCCCTGAATCCAGATGCATACCAACGTTGCTCTTGTTGGGACGTATCGAAATCGGCTTCAACATCCACAGGCTGTGTGAGAGAAGTTATGTTAAATGTCAATATATCTCCGAAGGCGAAGGGTTTTTCAAAATCGAGTTCTACATTAAGTGAGAAGCCGTGCCTGAAGTTGGGAATGTCTGTACTAAAGTTTCCAAGCTGCTCGGCTGATGAGATAACCTCCAACGACTCAAATGCCAGCGTATCATCTACCGTAGGGGAAGCCAGGAAAAGCCGATAGGTTTGAGGACCTGTGAAGAAGAGGACATATTTGCCGACCCGCGCGCCTTCGGATTGGATACGGACATCGCGGAGTACACTTTCGCCAAGGTTTTCTTCATTCACATTTGTTACACGTATGCGTTGCTGTAACACGCCCGTAGTGTCGATGAGTTGTTGGGATGGGAGTCTCGTCCAATTTCCGAGGGTCGAATTAAACATATAGATACCGAACTCACGCGCGCGAGATGCGATGGCAGTGTCAATTGTCGTTGCAACCGTCAAGTCATCGGGTCCTTCTTCTAAAGGTGTCTCTTCGGATTCTGTACCGCCCAACAATTCTCGTGTGAGTTGGTTTCTGAGTGCACCAATGTCGAAGTTTAAGTCGATCGCTACGGGAGAGGTAAGTTTAACGGAGGCATCTGTTATGGATTCTCGGTTTTGCAGCGGCGAGGTCCCCTCGTCCCTATGATCGCCAACAACTATTATTTCATAGCCGTGAGCGGAAACCCCAGGAAGCGGCACGCGCGTGGACATCCCTTTAGGCGAAGGCTTCGTAGTTGTATCGGAGGAACTGGCCCCTACAGCCGCAAACATCCCTTCATCTAAGGCACGGACTGTCAGGACTGTTGCTTCTTGCCTATTTCCAAAGGCACCAGGGGGAACAGTGATAACACAGTTCCGGTCCAAACTGGAAATCTGACTCGAAGAAGCCGTTTCCGCCACGCCCATATCAACAAAGAGTCGTTGATAAGCGATATTATCATCCTCATCGTTTTCAAGGACATTACCTGGCTGATCTGCTTCAGTCTTCGTCACATCGATATAGACAAATATGTCGTGTGTACCGAGAGGCAGTTGGCCTCCATTATATCCAGAAGGCAAATTTAAAGTAGCAGTTGCAATCGGCAGCGTATTCAGGGGATCCGGTTCATAAACATCCTTTTTGACACCGGGATTCACCAACGGCGTGCGTTGTACCCAGTCATTCGGCTGGATACGAGTAGTCCCTATGAGATTCGCATCGTCATCAACAAGCGTATCATCGTCAACATCCGGATTGCCGCTGAAAAAAGCAACTTCAATAGGGGTGTTTTTGCTTTCCCCTTCCATCTGCACATCCGCCGAGAGGTACCACTGATTCGTTTTGGTGTTATAGCCGTATCCAATCTTGGCGGTTCTGTTGACCTTTACAATCGAAAGATTAGGGTATACGTAAGGGTAATACTGGAGCCTCCCACTCGTAACCGTATTGTTATCTGTATCCGTGACCTGAAGGTCATATCTGATAGCGGAACCGTCTGTAGGCGCGTTTAACGGTTCAGGGACCGTCCACCATCCGTCTTCCGATAACGGAGGATCTGCAGGAACAAGACGCACTTTCTCCCACTCTCTGCTCGCTGGGTTACGCCATTCCAAGAGGACAAGGAACAGTTCTTCTTTCTCATCGGAAACCTGAATAGAAATACTGAACTTATCTTCATCGACTAATTCGGGTTTAACGTCGAGAATTTTTGGGATGTTGACGGTAAACCCATCGCCACCAACAGCAACTGTTGAATTACTTTGTGCATGGTACTCGACATGGGCATCACCACTGGCAATATTTTTCGGGACGGAGAAAGTTACCGCTGGATAAGCACCGCGGTTAACATTTACCGTTTTCGTCAGAACTACGTCGCCAGTGTAGTATCTTACTGGACCCGCAACACCTTGTGCAATGGCTGTTTTCCCAGGAAATAAAGCTTTGATGGTGAGTGTACCGTTAAAATCGGTATCGGTAACAAAACGTTTCTTTCGGCTCGTTGCGTCGTAAGTAGCACTCTGTACATGTCCCGATGCAATCCGGAGGGTATCCCCAGGTGCCACTGTTTTCGTCTCGACAGCAGGTTGAATTTCACCATTAGCAATCGCAATTTGTAAGGCAGGATCTCCGAAGAGGGTATACTCCATCATAACATCAATCTGCCCTGTCCCCTCTGTCATTAAAAGTTCGACCTTTGAATCGAAACTCAAGGGACCAAGTTGTCGAATGTTCCGTTTGAAGAGCATGTCGAAAATGATACGATTGAGTGCATCGTTTCCGCTGCCATAGGTGAGGCGGGTCGCGCTCAACATGCCAATGATACCGCCTTTCTCTTTTCTTAACAATTTCTCTGCCATACTCGGTTCACCGGGCTTGTCAAAATAGCCGTTGTAACAACTGAGGACTAACATAAAAGGAATCTTTGCGGTTTCCTCGACTTGATCAACAGAGGCATTATCAAAGATCGCTTCGTGTGCCCAAACGATTCTACCGCCGTGTCCTGCATATTGTGCGAGTACAGCACCCTCTCCAAGTGCATCAATGATTTTATCTTTTGCGACACGCTGTGGCAAGAGTCCGGGGTAATCCGCCGGATGTGCTTCTACTTGGTCGATAACATCTTCAAGGAACACCTCAACCGTTTCATAGCCAAGACGGGTGTGATCTTTCGCTATTTCATCGAGACTTTTCTTGAAGATAAAATCTCCAGAGTTGCTAACTTCGTCGTCAGCAACAGAAATAATCCTTCTTCGCCAGTCCCCGTTGGGGGGTGCCTGTTCGTAAGATATGATCTTGTCAACAACCGCATCAGCTTGGTTTATGTTCTCAATACTGATCCTACCGATATAGAAATCGGTGAATTCATCGTGTCCGGAGACGGTCGCATACCAATGGTCTGCCGCGGTCCGTCCAAAGGAATCGGTTCGAATATAATGGGTCGGAATGTATCCAGTCAATTCAGGCGGTTCAGCATAAATGTCTGTGTCAATTCCACGGAAATCGAAGGTGCCATCGCCAAAAAGTACGACATACGTCGGTGCCGGCGGGGTCCAAGTCTGATACGCATGCTTTAGAAACGCCTTAATAGCCTTTGAACTCACACCACCATCACCAAACGTATTATAAATATCATCGGTTGTGACAACTTTCGTGCGGTATCCACCACCCCCAGGAGTTGCGCGCCATGCCGCCAATCTTTGCACTGGAGATAGGAAGTTAGAGTGCGTCACAATTAGATAGTCCGCACCGTGCACCCCAGTCGCCAAGTCTGTGGTCGCAACGATGTCAATGTGATCGGGTTGACGCAATGCTGTATTGGAAACAGCAATAAATTCTGTACTTCGGGTATCAAGCACTTGGAAAAGCGCATTATAGGAATCGCGGTTAGAAACCGCTCCCACATCTACCTCTACATTCACACCTTGCATCCGAGCGGTGAGATGCGTACCATCCGTCTCAAAAATATGTATACCCGGGTCACGGAACGCCTCAATTTTATACTGAAGTTTACGAGCACCCGGAAACTGCTCTCGTGAGGTCGGATCGGGAGTGGGTGATCTGAACCATAATTCTTCGGCAACAGCCCGGAAGAGGCGAGTATACTCGACAGAAAAGCGGTTGAGGTAGACATGATACGGGTATCGGGTGGTATCCTCATCAACGTTGCTGTCAACTCTGGCTAAAGACAACACGTTATGCTCGCCTTTGACGCTGTCCTTGAGTGTATCCCAAGTACGCAAGGTACGTCCAACAGTAAGTGTGTCTTGTTGTTCCCACTTCGCAAAATCAATTCGGACTCCGTTAATAGCGACCAAAATTTCATGTGATACCGGTGTGCCGCCCTGCAAATCAACGGAGATATGTGGCGGATCGAAACTTTTTGCGACATCATAAAGCGGAAATTCAAGACGCATCTCGGCGGAATCGCCCCCATTTTTGATACCATCCCAGTACCAGAAATCTAAGGCATCAAACCAACCGTGCTTGTCACCAGGCGAAACAGTCTCAGTATGGACAAATTCGAGGTTACTCGTCAGGTAATCCTCTTCAAAATTCACTTTAGAGCGGAAGGTGGGAACCTGTGTCGCTGTTTGGTCTGTGGGACTGGCGGTAACCTGCGGCACCCGAGCGGGAACACGTCCACTGTTGTCAAGCGTGAGCCAATAGACATTCCAACGGCTATATCGATTTTCAGGTTTATGACCAAGGAAAAAGATAGCGTCGTTCGGGTCAAAGCTACCATCTGCCGCACCGCTGATGTAGACAGGAATGTCTCTATTTCCTTGTGTGAGTCGAAGTCTTGCAGGATGCGTACCAATGAGATCTACGCCCCAGTCGTTCTGCAGAGATGCCGCTGTTACTGCGTAGATACCTGTTTCTTGAATAAACAACTTATAACGTGTTCCATTACCTCCGTTGGGAATAAGTGTTGGTGCTGCAGGTACCAGTGGACGGGGTGCGCGGAAGTGAGCGGCTTGTTCAGCATTAAAGAGTTGATGTGAGAATGCACGCTCGAAAGCTTCCGATTCCTGCACAGTTATCCTTTGCTCAGGAAAAATTTGTGAGCCGCTTCCTTGCGCTGTGAGCGGTCCCTTCTGTTTTGTATAGGAGAAACGAATGTTCACTGTGAAGCGTGAATACAAACGCAGTTGACGAGTGTTCGGCAGATATTGCACAGGATATAGTGCCAACGCTATAACCCGTTGACTACGAATATAGCCTTCACGGACGACCCGAGCAAGAGGATGCCCAGGATATGAGCGGTTTCCAGAAACCAGCGAGCCATTTTTCTTTAAATACGCACTCCCACTTTCCGACCAGTGCTGCGAAGCCGAGTGCTGTGAATCGAGTTCATGTATATCGAAAATGGGAACTGGAACGAGGCGCACACCGTTACGTGTTTCAGCAGGCGTAGCAGAGACATCAACTGCTTCGATTGTAGCTGCCGCGGGGATACCCAACATGAGGCGCGTGACAGGAATTTTGGGGTTTCCCGGTTCGTCGGTGAAGTGGCAGTCGGCGTAATTCACCTCTTGATAGCGGATATTATCTCGGGTTACCTCAGATATAGTCAGTTCCGGCAAGGTGAATTGAAGGGTAATTCCATCTGTTGATGTAGATTGGGTAATCTCTGCGAAGGAATCGGGGGGATGCCCCAGCAAAAACATCCCTCCTACAAAAG
>JAPOOP010000731.1 GCA_026713385.1 Candidatus Poribacteria bacterium
CATCGCCTCTTGTGCGCGTTGCATCTGCTCTTGAATCTGCTGCTGTTGTTGCGCGAGTTGTTCCCGCCGACGCTGCTGTTCCTCCGTCTGCTCCTGACCTTCCATCGCTTGAAGTTCGCGTTGGATATCTTGCATCCGTTCCCGAGCTTGCTGGAGCTGTTCAACGGCAGCTTCAAGTTGTTCTTCTTCGGTATTCGCCATATTGGCTCGCGCCTGTTGGAGATCCCCTTGTGTTTGCTCCAATGTATCTAAAACCTCTTGCTGATTCTGGTCAGCGGCTCGGAAACTACGCCATTGCAAGGCACGTTGTGCAGTCGCCATGTCTCCCGAAGTCTGCTCTTCAGCGAGACGTCTTGTCGCGTCAGCTACATTTTGGGCTGCCTCCGGATTGTCTTGAGTGAGTTGCTCTTGGATGTCTCCGAGTGTGCGCTCAAGTGCCTCCAAGTTGCGTTGAAGTTCGCGCTGCTGATTGGCAAGCTCAGACGCTTTCTGGAAATCTTCAGGACGCATCTCTGATTGCTGAGAACGGCTTCTGAGTTCCTGTGTCTGCTGCTGAACATCAGATTGCGCTTCTGTCAACTCCTGAAGTTGTTGAGAGGCTCTATCAAGCGCAACGTCTGTGTATTCCGCGGCAACTTTTTCCAACTGTTCAATGGCTTCCTCCAGTCTTTCTTCCGCTTTTTGTCCCTTGGCGGCACTCAGTTGCGGCTCTTCCTGTTGCATGCCCTGCGCGGCTTCTTCCATCTGTTCACCCGCCTGTTGCATCGCCTGTCCAGCTTGGTTCAGACGTTGCCCTTGAGTCCCTTGTCCACTCTGTTGCATGGTGCCGAGCTGCTGTCCCATCTGTTGTGCTTGCTGCGCCAACTGTTCCTGTTGTTGGCTGTTCTGCTGCATCTCACTCGGCGAGGGTTGGCTTTCACGCCCTAACTCCTGGCTTTGTTGACTCAGTTGCTGCTGTTCTCCTAACATCTGACGCGCTTGATCCAACATCTCCTGCGTCTGCTCCTGCATTTCCACGTCGAGTTCGTTCTGCTGATTCTCCAGCTCGCTTTGCAACTCCTCCATTTCAAGTTCAAGGTCCTCAGCGAGTTGAGGATTACTATCCCGCATCTGCATCAACACCTTGGGAAGTTCAAGACTAACTTTAATCAGCAATTCAAGTGCTTCTTGTTCTGGGGGAATTGCCTCATCAGGACGGACAGCGTCCAAATTATCACTCGCCTCACCCATTCTGTCTATTGCATCTTCCAAGTTCATTAAGATTTCGGGTGAGACGCCGGAATCCATTTGCATCGCCGCACTAAATTCATCTACAACTCGTTGCGTTTGATCCTTTAATTTCGTTTGTTTTTCACCCGTTTTCCTAACGGCAGCCTGATATTTCCCAGTAATTGTTAGGGGTTTCGTGCTAATGTGCTTCGATGTCTCTCGAATAATCTCTTTCTGTGAGCTAATTGTCTCCAAAAGCGGATTGGGTTCAGCAGGTTGCCCCGGTTCCCCTTCTCCTTCATGGAAATTCTCATTAAAGGGACGGATTTCAATGAAGTAAATGTTGCTACTGGCTTCGCCGGGACCGGTGCGTGTGTTGTTATCGGTAGCGTGCGCGTAGTAGGAAATAATATCCCCCGGTTCAACATCAAATTCCTCCAGATAGAAGGTATAACTGCCGTCTGCATATTGGCTTTCGGAAACCTTCGGAAACCTTCGGAAACCTTCAGGTAAGAAGTTTTCGTTACTGACTGCTGACCGCTGACTGCTGACCGCTTCTTTCGAGGATTCCATCACGAGTTCCTCCAATGCATCAGATCCGACGCGATACATGAGTTTCAATTCTGCAACGCCGTAGTCATCCGTTGCTTCAGCGATGATTTCCACCTCATCTAACTTTGTAGCTTTCACATCTCGACCAGGTTCTTTGATAACGACTTCTGGAATAGCGTCTGGAATGGCTTTGATTGTGTATTCGATCGGTATCTCATTGTTGAATCCATCAATGCATAGCAACTGAATGGCATAACTTCCGTCCTCAATAACATCTACAGTAGTCGTAAGCGTGTTTCCATTAATGGCTATCGGAGACCGTTGGCTATCGGCTCTCGGTAGATCGCTGTCGGAGTTGCGGATGTTCTCATCTGTCCCAGACGGCTCTTGACCGACTACCGAAGGCTGACTGCCGAAGGCTATCGACGCAGTTTGAATCGCTTTGTTCGTTGTCAGTCTGATTTCCGCTTGCGTGCCAACAACAGCACGAATATCCCCTGTTCCTGTTTGTACAACAGATTTAAGACCTGTATAGTCAGGGTAAGTGTAAGCGATCGAAATTTCGGTCACCTTTGGCATTTCAAAGACTTCAACAGTGTAGCGTTCTGAAGTCGCCTCGTTTGCAAGGACATAGTATTCCATATCGGCATCAATGTTGAAAATTTCATAGGCAAACCCGCGTTTATCGTCCGGGTTTGGCAACATGTTAATCATCGTTTTGGACTGTTGCTCGTCTTTCTTGACTTCGGATGTGGAGGGTTGCTGCATGCTAATATCTCCATACGTCAAGACGACCTTTTCAGCAGATTTACCGGTGACAGTCACATGAATCGGCAGGCTCTTGCCGCGGAGGATGCGCGCATTTCCTGGCTCAACAGCGAGTTTGGTTGTCAAAATCGGATCCGTTTTCTCCCAAGGGACCAGTACACGGAGTAGGCTCGTATGGATTTCTGTCGGAAACAACAGCGAAAGGATAGCACAACCGACAACAACCAAAGCCGCAATACCAACGTGCTTACGGGTGCGACTGTGATCGATCGTTGCTTTGAAATTGACCCCTTTTACCCGCTCAATGGTATCCTCCAACAAGCGTTGGAGCATGTGTGCTTCAATCGGATCCGCCGATTCTCGGTCTCCGAATTCGATGGCACTTACCAGTCTATCTTCAAGGTCCGGATGGTTTCCTTCAACATTGAGGGCAACATCACGGAGCGTGAGCGACATCCGGAGCGGTTGAACGAGATACTTATACAACAGGTAACCGATAACACCCACCCCAATAGCTAATAAAGCGATGCGGGCAGCACTTGGGAGCGGCATCAGCCAATCAACGATGGCTTCACCCACAAATAAAGCGATAACACCCGTCAAAACAATAGCAAATCCTGTCCAGAAGAGACTCCGTTTCCAGACGCGTCGTGCATCCAAAATTCTCGCTTGTAATTCCGCGTAACCTTCTCTTGTATTCATCATTTTCCTCCACCAACATTATCCACGATTCATAAGATTCTACCGATTCTCTGTCATCCACATATTTCTTAAGAAGAAGAACCCACCTGGAATAAAGTATCAACGCCGATTCTTAATAGCCAAATGATTACTGCCGTAAGACATGCCTTTGTTTTATTAATTTCCGCGAGTGTAGAAACCGCCACAGTTAAAACAAAGATACTCCATATACCCAAGACATCTATATAACTCAAAAAAAACAGAACATATTGATTTTCGACGGACGTCACCAACATGTGGACCCCGGGAACAATTCTCATATCAACAACTGTCTCAATATCCTCAACGCGCCTAAAAACTGGAAGGAATGCGATATTGATAAAAAATATCACTGGATTAAGCAAGATAGTATGCCACCAAGCCGCGAAGATATGTTTAAATTTGAGTGCCTCATTCACTTTGAGAACTCGCGATACCATGGCGAGTCCAATACTGAACACAACAGCACAGAGAATGCCAAGAATAATTCCACCCACCGCAACAAATACCATAGATGCTGCTTTGGTAGATCCAAACAGCTCAACATCTGCTAAACTACCCGTATATTGTGGGTTAATAAACTTCTGCGTAAACGGGAAAACTATCCATGCCAATACCACGACAAGAACGCAGAAGACACCGAACGCACTTCCCCACTTTGGCTTAGATTTCAGCCGCGTAAATGTGGCTTTCGGATTCGCAATGAGATCAATGAGATTTTGCCAACTCTCTTTCATAATTCCGATGCTCAGGTGGCAAATACGACCTCAGGCAGAATACTGATTACCCACAGAATTACCGCAGCGACACGGGCTTTGTTTTTTTCCACATCGGCAAGTACAACGATTGCTATTGCCATCACTATGATTAGCCACAAACTCAACGGATTAATATGACCGAGAAACATCATTAATTTAGGGTTCACCTGTCCTTCTAACATGGCGGCAAACAGCAGATGTAATCCAGGAATCATTTTTAACTCTGCCGCGCTCTTGATCCCTTCTATGTCCTTAAAAACAAGTAGAAGCGCAGTGTTCACTAACTGTATCAGACAACCAATCAGTGCGATATGAACAACAGCCGCGTAGATATGCCTAAATCCTAACATATCATCTTCCACAAGAAATCGAGCTGCTAACTTGAGGACGGCACTAATAATGACAAACATCACAATCGCAAAGATTGGTCCGATGAAGATACCAATGCTCTCGAAAATCTGACCGATATTTCCCGCAGCTTCAAGTTGTCCCGGTTGCAAACCTTGTTTCACAAGTTGTGCGGTACTCAGTACTTTAGTGTATGGAAGAATAGCCCAACCGATGAGAACAGAAAACAGATAAAAGACTATAAATGCAATACCAGATCTCGGTTGTGATTTGAGACGCGAAAACGCGGCACTCGGTTCAGCGATGAGGTCCCCAATGTTTTGCAAACTCTCCTTCATGGTTTCCCCCTTAGAGATTAGACAATATTCTCCTGAAATGGTTCTTAAAGATGTGTTAAGTTGGTATAAACACTGTACGCCAATCGTCTATGAGTATGGATAGTATAACAAATTCCAAACAAAAAAGCAAAGACATTCTCGCCTGTGTTCAAAGGCATTCGGTCTTCGCTTTTCTACAATTATCTGGGGAAAATTACGATTTAGAGATATATCCTACAGAAAAATCTCAATCAGAAGTTTGCTCATACAGTTTATTTTTTTCTGCCTCTAACTGTGCCTTCTGCCAACTGTAATCGACACCTCCGTCATAGAATTTGTTTGGATGCTCCACTGCCCAAATTTGTTTATGGATAATCCAGTTCTGCGGGTCTAATGCCAAAGCCTTCCGCCATTCTGCCATCGCTTCCTCCTTTTTACCGCCCTCTAATAAGACCAAGCCAAGTTGGAAACGCGCAGCAGCTTCAGTAGTAGTTTGCGCATTTAACGCATCTAAGGGTTTCATATCACGAAGCAACTTCGCATTATAATCGGGGTCCAACAGCCACTTCTCAAGCATCGCGAGGGTTTTTTGATCCGCAACATTGATGTTGAAAGGTGATTTTACCAAACGTCCCGCCTCATCAATCATAACACCATAAGGGATAGCTTTGAGGTCATAACGAGTACCGAATGTATTCTGTGAATCAACGAGCGTGACAAAATCGGCGTTTGCCGCATCATGCCAAGGGCGTACAACGGACGCGCCTTGTGCATCGAGGGCAATAGAGACGAGGTTTAACCTTTCCCGGTGTTTGGCGTAAAATTTCTGCCAGCCTGGCAGTTGTTCACGACACCCTCACCACGAACCCCAAACATAAAGAAGTGTCTTTTTTCCTCTGAAATCCTGTAAGCGTCTTGGTGTCCCTTCGAGGTCGACGAGCGTGAATTCGGATGCGAGATGCATAGGTTGAATAACCTCCAACTGATTTGCTGATACTTCGTAGATTTCAAAGCCGAAAGGTTTCGTCACTCGCGCTGGTTGGACATAAGTTACGCCATCAACATTAATAACACCCTTCGCACTATCTTGGAATTCGAGAGGCACACATAGTTCTGATGTCACACCACCGCAGAGAACCACCATCTTCGCCCCCTCTGGGTACTCGACTTTTAAGCCGAGCTGCTTGGCGAAAGGTTCCAAAGGCACGAACCAATTACCCTCTCTGAGAATAGGAGGTGCGGCAAATGTGACGCGTTGTGCATCTATCGTAATCTGTAAATCCTTTCCATTCATATTCCCCTCTTCGGTCAAGCCTACTGCGCAGAACAGCACCACTGTCAACATTATGAATCCCACTATTACTCCCAACCGGCGAACTGATACTGCGAGAATCATTGTGTTTTTTTCTCCCTATGTTCTGAATCGTAAATTAGGAATTTTATAATCTCTTCCGCGGTCTTAGGAGTGAGTCCCGAACCCGGTTTCCGCATCATTTTATAGACATACTCTCGCCATTCGTCAGGGGCAAAAGTAGAATTAATTGGGCGTGCAACGGTATGGCATCGGCTACATTTACGGGTAAAAAGTTCATAAGACTCCTGCATTTTAGGGGAATAGGTGGTAACATCAATAAAGTTGGGTCCTTTATCCGCCGGGTAGGTTTTGGGTACCGCACGCGAGGCGCGCAAAGCATAGATCATCCCAATTCCAACGAGAAGGATAACACCCAAGACAGCAATCCAGACGATTGTGTTTTGCATGTTCATAGTTGTCAGAAGAATAGTCTTCAGTGGGGGTTGCTACGCAACCCTTTCAGTTTTAACCATCAACTCGCCTCCGTTATAAATGTTAAAGCACGAGTTGATGGTTAAAGTCTTCAGTTAAGAGATTTCATTACCCTCTTGTGACTGATAACCAATAACCGATAACTATTAAGACTGAAGACTGTTAACTTTTTCCACTATAGCGTCCGCACCAATACCGTGATATTCCAAGAGTTCCTCCGGTTTCCCGGACCTCGGCACTCCTGTAACAGCAAGTTTGTGGACACAGACCCCTTGAGTTGCCACAGCATCAAGGACAGCATCACCCAGACCCCCTTCAGGATAATGGTCTTCAACGGTGATTAGGGTGTTGTTCGTCTCAGATGCCGCCTTCTGCAATGCCTCTTTATCAATCGGTTTGACGGAATACAGATCAATAATGCGGACAGCAATTCCTTCTTCAGCAAGCATCTCGTACGCCTTCAATGCTTCGTGAAGCGCAATACCTGCAGCAACAATCGTTACTTTATCTTCACTACTTTCCCGAATAACCTTACATCCACCGATTGGGAACCTCTCGTCAGCACTGTAGAGAATAGCAGTTTTTGGGCGTGAGGTGCGGAGGTAAACGATACCTTCGTACGCAGCAGCCTCGGCAACGAGCCGTTCAGCAGAGACTGCGTCGCTTGGGTACAGCACGACTGCTCCTGGAATCGCACGGAACATCGCGAGGTCCTCTAAACCCATCTGTGAGGGACCGTCCTCGCCGATTGAGACCCCACAGTGTGAACCCGCATATTTAATATTCGCTTGTGAGATTGCAGACATCCGAATCTGGTCATAGGCACGCGATAAAAACGCAGCAAACGTGGAGACAAACGGAATCTTCCCGCGTTTTGCCAAACCGATGCCAGCACCGACCAAATTCTGCTCCGCGATGAACATCTCGAAATAGCGGTTCGGATGGAGGGTCATAAATTGCTCGGCATAAGTAGAATTTTTGGTATCCCCGTCCAGGGCGACAACATTGGGATTCGCACTACCGAGTTTCGCAAGCCCCGCGCCGTAGCCACTACGTGTTGCGATTTCTTCGTCCGTCGGATAGTCAGGAGGTTCACATTCAGTCACGATGGAACGATCAGCACTCGCACTTACAGGAGCAGGAGATTCAATCTGAATAGGGACATCTGAATGCAATGGACCAAGTTCAGCTAAACCCTTATCAAGCTCGTCACCGTGGGCAAGTGCCTTTCCGTGCCAGTTGTCAGCGTTTTCAAGGAAGGAAATCCCTTTCCCCTTAAAAGTTTTAGCGACTATCATCGTCGGTTTCTCGTTCGAAGCCTTAGCTTGGTCGAGGGCGGGAAGGATTTCATCAAAATCGTGCCCATCAATGCCAATGGCTTGCCAACCAAACGCCTCAAAACGTTGGCAGTACGTATCAACATCAAAGGCATACATAGTTCGCTGACTTTGCCCAAGTGCATTGACATCCACAATCCCAATAAGATTGTTAAGCTTGTAGTGCGAAGCCAAAGCCGCCGCTTCCCAGACCCCACCTTCGGCAGTCTCGCCATCGCCAAGGAGGACATAGACACGGTAGTCAGAGGCATCTAAGTATTTGCCATTGAGAGCCATGCCGAGTCCAAGCGATAAGCCTTGTCCGAGTGACCCTGTTGCGACCTCTGTCCATTCAAACCGAGGGGTCGGATGTCCCTCTAAGATGCTGTCAATTTGCCGCAGTGTGCGTAGTTTTTCGGTCGGGATAATACCTGCTTCTGCATAAGCGGCGTAAAGTAAGGGGGCAGCATGTCCTTTGGATAAGATGAACCTATCGTTATTGGGGTTCTGGGCATCGGTTGTGTCATAACGCATCGCGTAAAAAAAGAGTGCTGAGACGATATCCGCAGCCGAGAGACACGTCGTTGGATGCCCAGAACCTGCCTCCGATGTGGAGATAACCGAATGAATGCGTAGGTTAGTTGCTTTCTGTTTGAGAAAATCTTTCAAGGTTTCCACAAATTTTGCCAATCCTTTTTGTTATGGCTATCAGCGTATTCGCTATCGGTTCCATCAGAAGTTGACAACCATCAGCAAAAAGGGTTTCTGGTGAAATTACACCCTCTCTGCTGACTCCTGACTCCTGACAGCCGATGGCTATTTTGCTGACGGCTATTTTGGGTTCAACTGAGCCGTTCTCCGCTGTGCGGCTAACGAAAGGTAATGTTCTTGATACGTCTGGATGAGATTCTCAAAAGTGACAATAGCTTGCGAAATGTCTTGCATTTTGACGTACGCTTCTGCTTGCCAGTACATCGCCTTCACTACAATCGAACTGGAGTTTGTCACATTTCCCTCGGTGTGCTGGATTTCGTTTTCTATAGCCTCTCCAAATTTCTCGATTGCGCGTTGATAATCTTTCTCCTCATAATAGGCTGTTACAGCATCTGCATAAGCGAGATTGTCTTGCTCTTGTGGTCGTAAAAACCCAACTTCCAGCGAAGGGGCTTCCAACGAAGGGGCTTCCAACGAAGGAACGACTACTTCCAAATCTTCCTCGTCTGGCAATGCATCTATCGCTTCAGCAAGCAGTTGTTCGGCTGCTTCAGTATCATCATCTACTTCAGCATCATCATCTGCTTCAGCGTCATCATCATCTGCTTCCTCCGCACTATCTTCTTTTTCATCCGAGTCGTCTTCTACTGTATCTGCTCCCGCTGCCTCACGAAAAGCACGAGAGAGGGCAGTAGCAGCATCGTCCAAATCATCTTCCTCTTCATCTTCCAAATCAACCACATCGTCATCTTCTTCATCCAGATACGAATCTTGTGATTCATCATCAAAATCATCTGTTTCTTCAATGTCATCTGTTTCGTCATAACTACTAAATGTCATTTGTTCCTCCATTCTTCTATTTCTTTAGGAATAGTCGTCGGCAGCCAGCGGATAGCAATCAACGGTCAGCAATCAGGTAATACGGTTTTCTAACCACCATCGACTTCTTTGTAAGACGAGAGTTTACAAAAACCGAAGGTCCCCCGCTGAAAGCTAAAAGCCGACTGCTGACAGCCGAAAGCCACTCCCCTTAGTACTTGACTTTCACTTCCGCCCAAGTGGTCGTCATTTTGTCAGTAGGATCAACTCCTAAGGCTGCATACATACCGTCCAACATCGTTTCAATGTCCGCTTGCTCCAAAGCGACATCAAAGATTACAACCTCGTCGATAGTGACTGCACCAAATCGAGCACCACCGCAGCAATCGTCAAATCCGATATTGACCGGACCGCTATCGGCATCAATAGGATTCTTAGCCAAATCTAATGTGCTTGCTTCTTCCGCATCGATATAGATGGCCCACTTACCGGTCTTACTATCAAAAGTGCCGGTGTACATGTGCCATTGGGTAATATCTTTGGGACCAACGTTACCATCATTCCAACCGCCCGGTTTATTCCAGCAGCCTCCATTACAAACCGGCCACGCTACATTTTTTGTGCCTTGGTTGGGATGAATGATATAGGCGTTCCGCTTTTCAACCATCCAACCGGGCTGGTTCCAAGTATCGGCTGGGCTCTTTGCCCAAGCTGAAACCGTGATCGCTTCAGTTGGGTTATCATGACCGGGGATCTGAACGTAAGCACCTTTACCATCAAATTCAAGTGCTTGCCCAAACTGGCCCTTAACCCATTTCGGCTTACCTTCAAACTCACCGTCCAGTCCACCTCCGGTCTCATCTGTTGCGATATTTCCCTTGCCTTCATCAAAAAGCCACATCCCGACAATATTATCAGGGTTAATTTCGGCAGAGGTAATGGAAACGCACAAAACACCAGCAAAAAAAAGACTGAAACACACGAGGGTTAAGCTTCCGGGTTTCCAAAATTTGTTAGAAAAAACAGTGCTGAAACTCATTTTTACCTCCCGTTCAATATTACAATCCAAGAACTCTATACACATCTATGCGATTTATCTGTACACATACACAAATGTTGTACTAAAGCATAAATCGCCGCTAACAGATTACATACATCTATCATACCAGATTCACAGGTACATGTCAAGAAAAAATTGAAATTCAAGACGATCTCATTTTCGGTGAAAAGGTTCAGTGTACACTTTGATGCCACCACGTTCCGGTTTCTTTTTCCATACGAAAATTAGGAGCTCAATCTGAATGGAGAACCTACATAGAATATACCGATAAGAAAAGGTCACGTCGGTTCACGAATGCGAGGTCCTATATTTAAAATATCGTTGACATGAAAGGAATTGCCATCTATAATATTCTCATACACTCATCTCAATATGAAGCGTAGGCAAATATGAAGGAAATAGGATTTATCTTTTTATTCTTGGTCTTTGGTATCCTGTCCGTGTTTGGACAGATTTCAAATAATACTCTGCAAGTTTTAGACTCGCAACACCCCAACTTTGAACATGAAAAACCAGCCAGCGGTATTCTTATTGCGCAAGGTGTAACGGCACAGAACTTGGAAGGGGCTCCTGACGAGTCTACAAAACAAAGTGATAGTGTCGATTCGGAGAATGCAAAAACCACCAGTGACGCATCTGTACAGTGGGAAAAGACGCGGCGGATATTCAAGATTATTAACGACTATCAGTTAGTAGAGAATGAGGTATTAACAACACTCGTTATACTTGCGGCAGACGCAAGATTACAAGGACGCGTTACCGGCAACGTATTGGTAATCGGCGGAGATGTTCAACTTTTGCCAGAGGCGAAAGTGAATGGAACACTACACATCATCGGCGGACAGATTTCCGGAAATACACAAGGAGTCGCTAACCTTCAAGTAAACAATGACTGGCAGATGGTACCCGCTGCGTTACATTTTGTAATGCATCCACATACTTTCTGGGGTATCAGTAAGCAAGCGAATTTTCGCCTAACAGTCTTTTTCAAGTTTGGATTTTTCCTCTTGATATATCTGTTGATAGCAGTCGTAATTTCAAAGCCGATAAACGAGGTAAGTGCCCTTTTTGCGAGGAGACCTATCAGTAGTATATTATTTGGCGTCCTGATGTTAGTTATGATACCTTTCTTCCTCGCGGTGTTGACCTTGTCAATTATCGGTGTGCCTTTCATGCTACTGTCCCTTTCGCTCTTGGTTCCCTTGGCAATCTGTGGTAAGGCAGCGATTTTCCTGACGCTCGGTAGCACCCTCTTTTCAGGGCGATGGAGACCGTTCGCAGTTATATTCGGTTATGTCCTCTACTTCATGGCAACATCCGTGCCGTATATTGACTGGGTGGCGTTTCTCCTCGTCAATAATATCGCCATCGGACTCTGCCTACTAACAGGTATCAGTATGATACGTTCGCAAGAACCGCGCAGAAACATCTCCCCACTCGCCAGCAATGAGTGGGGATCCCAGTAAGAAAGGGTGTAGTCCGCATGCAGTTCGCGTCACCTCTCTTCCTGAGTTTGCTCATTGTAATCCCACTACTGATATTCGCTTTGCGGTGGTTACGCGATCAAACAATTGTTCCAGTCGTGCGTTTTTCTGATTTCAAGCACGGGTTTGCAGCAAGTATTCAGCAGATGCGGCATACCCCGTCGGTTAAAGCGTTTCCCATACTGAGAGCGATCAGATTCATTGTTCTCGTGCTCCTCATTGTCACCCTTGCCTGTCCGCAACTGTCTCAAAGCCGCGAGCATAAATTCACTGAAGGTATTGATATTCTCTTAGTACTCGACATCTCGGAGAGCATGCGGGCAGAGGATTTTGAAGAATCCAATCGCATCCAGACCGCTAAATTAGTCGTCAACGATTTTCTGACGCACCGCCAAAATGATCGCATCGGTTTAGTTATTTTTGCCGGTGAAAGTTTTACGCTCTGCCCTCTAACGTCGGATTATTCGGTGTTAGTAGAATTGCTCGGCGATGTAGAGATCGGGCAGCTGGAGGATGGCACGGCTATCGGCGATGCGCTTGCAACTGCAACCCATCGGTTACGCACATCGGAATCGAAAACGAAGATCGTTATTCTCTTAACCGACGGTGAAAACAACGCGGGTAGCATTGAACCGGGAGCGGCAGCCTCCTTTGCACAATCCTTCGAGATTAAGGTTTACACTATCGGTATGGGAAAAGAGGGGGGTGCACGCATCCCTTACGCGGATACGACCTTTGGAAAACGATATCGTGAGGTTTTAACCCACCTCGACGAAAATACACTCAAACAGATTGCCAATATAACAGGCGGTCGCTACTTTCGTGCCATAGACACGCAATCATTGAAACAAATCTACGCAGAAATTGACCGTTTTGAAAAGACGAAATTTGAGACAGTTTTTTTAGTTGCCCACAAGGAATTGGCGGTGTATTTTCTAATACCCGCATTACTCCTACTGGGAACCGAGATTATATTGAGCAATACAATTTTACGGAAAATTCCTTAGGCAGAAGTCTGAACTGGGATTTTCATGATTCGTTTTATTACCATGATGAACTTCCAAACCTGCTCAATTGTAGCCTGCAACAACGGCACAGGGAGGTTCAAGAAACGCACTTGATAACTCAGACGCACGTCATTTAACCGCAAGGAAAATTAAAAATATGGAAAATATTATCGCATGTAATTTGGGAAGCTACCGACAGTTTCGCGATGGAGCGTATGCCCACTTGGCGGAAATCGGTTTGACGAATGTGGAAATCGGTGTACCTGCCCCTGAATCTGTCGGTGCCCTCCAAACGGAATTGAACGCGCACGGACTCACTGCTACCAGCCTGCTTGGCAGTTGTGACGTTCAGTCTGAAACCGTCGTATCAGATTTTCAGACGACGCTGGATACCGCTGATAAGATGGGCGTAAAGATCATTTTTGTGAGTGTACACGCCGGTGATGCTGACATCAATGCCGTCTATGATCTGCTCCGCGCCATCGGCGAAAATGCCGCACCCGCCGACATTAAAGTGTGTCTGGAAACACACCCAGACATGGTACATAACGGCGACATCGCACTTAAAACGATGCAAGCCGTGAATCATCCGAATATCTGTGTCAACTTCGACACCGGAAACGTTTATTATTACAATCACAACGTAACAGCCGTCACGGAGGTCCAAAAAGTTATCGGGCATGTCGGTGCTGTCCACCTCAAGGATACAAACGGCGGTTATCGAACGTGGAATTTCCCGACACTCGGTGAAGGCGTTGTTGATTTTAAAGCAGTATTCCAGACGTTGAACGATGCGGGGTTTTACGGTCCCTTCACAATGGAATTAGAAGGGGTTGAGGGTGAAAACCTCGATGAATCAGGAGCCAAAGCGCGGGTGGCAGGTTCGCTGCAACATCTGAAAAACATCGGAGTCATCTAATGGATACGAATCTTTGTGTTATTCGACTCAGTGAAGGGGAACGCATCGGCGATGTACTCGGGGAAGTTTTGGATACCCCAGACATGACAACGATTGGGGCTTTCGCCGTTTCCAAAGAAAACCCTACCGAACTGCACTTTCATGATTTCGACGAGTACTGGTATTTCACGGAAGGCATGACGACTGTGACGCTCCGAAACGCTGACGGACAGTCTCAATCCTATCGTATCGGTCCCGGGGATTTTGTGGTTACACCTAAAGGTGTTGAACATGGACATACCCCAGATGATGTCGTTAAAGGGGTACAGTGGGTCAGCGTGATTCATCCTGATGCCCGTCGTGGACATTTGCATCGAGAATTATAGGCATATCCGGTTGTGCCATAGCACGGAATGCACACTATGAACACAGCAACCCTTACCAAAAGCGAGATTAAACAAACACTTCTCAGCCACCAGAACACACTGAGAACCTATGGTGTGAAACGCCTTGGACTGTTCGGATCCTATGTTAAAGACACTGCCCATAGCGAGAGCGACATCGATCTACTGGTAGAACTTGAGGAACTGTCATTTGACCGGTATATGGAACTCCGTATTTTTCTCGAAGACCTATTTCAGAAGAAGATTGATCTCGTCATTGCTGATTCGCTCAAACCACGCTTGCGGCCACGCATTGAAAAGGAAATTGAGTATGTCGCAGGACTTTGACATCTATCTTGAAGATATATTAGAGGCAATAGATAGGATTCAAGAATACATACAGGATGTTACACGCGAGACCTTTGAAAGGGATCGGATGCGGATTGACGCAGTCATCCGAAACCTTGAAGTCATTGGTGAAGCAGTTAAACAGGTGCCTGATTCCGTTCGAGAAAAGTATCCAAGTGTTGCATGGCGGAAGATTGCAGGGTTGAGAGACATTCTCATTCACAAATATTTTGATGTCAACCTTGGGATTGTCTGGAGCGTGGTTCAATCTAACATTCCAATTTTGAAGACAGAAGTCCAACAGATACTTAAGGAAAAAAGCGAATAATTTTATAGCACAGGCTTATCAAGAAAGGCGAGATTATGTCAATACAAGAAAATCCGTTGCCATTGCGACGCTTAGGACGAACAGAATTAGAGGTTACGTGCCTCGGCATGGGAGGCGCAGGAGTTGGCAGAGGCGATGTCACCGACGATGAAGCGATTGAATCCGTCCACCGAGCCATCGACTTGGGGATCAACTATCTTGACACCGCACCGCTCTACGGTGAGAGCGAAAGACGGGTAGGACTGGCACTCGCCGATGGTTGGCGTGAGAAGATTTACCTCGCCACGAAGATAGGAACACACCCCCAATGGCGCGGCGATTTTAGTGCATCG
>JAPOOP010000697.1 GCA_026713385.1 Candidatus Poribacteria bacterium
ACAACGATTAGACCACCGTCCGTACTTATTGCGAGTGTGTCGTAGGGAAGTTGCCCCTCTGTGCGGTAGGTGTACAGGTACTTCGCCAAACCGTTGCCCTTCGCTGTCAGATCAAATACTGACACGCCATGAAGGCTCTCATTCGGATCCTGTGCTCGTTTGGAAACCGATAGCACGGCATAACGATCCTTAGCGTCAATGCGTAAGCCTTGCGGCATATTCTCAAGTTTCCATTGCCAGATCTTTTCGCCATGCCACGAGTAGGCGAACAACGTCATCCCGTTGGGATGTCCTGTTGATGGCTTTTGTGCTCCTTTCCGAAGGTGATATGGGATGTAGGTGTCCCCTGTAACGAAGAGTGCCGCGGCATCCGTCGCTCCGATCGTGCCAGCAGTCGCGGTGATAGGAATACCACTTACCTCCAGCGGAGTCGTTAGGTTTTCCTGCCATATCGGTTCCGGCTTATTCACGTCAAAGATGAATGCACGACCATCGTCCGTTGTCACGTTGATGTACTTACCATTGGGAGACATGCTAACCCCGCGCCAGAACGTGACCTGCGTGAAATACTCGCGCAGCGGTTGAATATCCATGTGCCACTTTTCTGTTCCATCCTCTGCGTTGAGAACAGTGAGTTTTCCGTTGGCAGCATCGCTCTCATCCGTCGCACTTCCTTGCAGATTATGCCCACTATCCGTTAGGAGCGCGAGTGTTTTTCCGTCAGCACTTACGTCAAACCATCGCATAACCTTCGGGACCGCGCCCTCACGAGTCCATTTCCAGATAACATCCCCTGTTTCCCCGTTGAATCTGTAGAGTTGGGATTTCTTAAGTGGTGTGTTATTCTCTGTCCACGAGTGCACACTCGCCACTAAAAGGTCTCCATTCGCTAACGTTCGCATACACGATTGACCGGGGTAACTTACCCAAGCGTAGACGCTATCCGGATTACTCGGTGTAGAGGTTTCAATGTCGTCGGCAGTACGGTATTTCCACCGAAGTGTCGGTTTATCGGTCGTCAGGTCGTAGCAATAGATAAATCCATCTGCCGCTTGTTCACCAACATAGAGTTGCGTATTATCGCGACTGAACGTCATCCGCCTCACGTAGCCTTCCGAGATACGAGTTTTCCAGCGGGTTTCACCGGTCAACGGTTGGAGGACCGCAAGGTGTCCGCTGTCGGTTGCGATTGCTAATTTAGGCGTATTTCCATGCCCTAAAGCGAGTGCTGTGGGTTTCGCCGGCTGACGAAGGTTTTCCATCAGCGACAAAAGTCCATCTAATTCGACGGTACGGATGAGATAGGGTTCCGGCTTTAGAGGCGAGGTAGCTGTTGTTTCGCTATCATTCAAGTGAAATTGGTACTTTTGATTCGGTTGCCATGCAAATTGGAACAGAACGCGATTTGCATCAAGCCTTTGGATTGTCGGTCTTTCGGTTAAGTCGTGTGTTGCGCCGCTCGTCTCGAATACGACGTCGATTTCGCTTTCAACGTCGTTTTTGTGTTCCGTTTCAAGCACTACGCCTGTCCGAACCCAAGTGACATTCACATCCGCTGTCCCGACAGTAAATGGTAAAACGGTGAGCATACAGAGTAAGCTGAAAAATTGAATTCGCTTCATTGTCATAAATCCTCATAATGTAAAGTAATTCTGTAGTATTGGTTGTCAGCTTTCAGCAGCCACTCAAAAGGACATTATGGCTGTTACGAACGTTTGAACCTACCAAACGTTATACTAACTAAAAGCCGATGGCTGATGGCTACTCTGCCACACGCCATAGACCTCTGCCTAATCGTGCACCGAGAAGTACACCGATAAATGTATAGACGAACCCCTCTATTAAAATTCGGAGGACGATATACCAATCGGCGTAGAAAAGCCGATAGAACAGTATAGACAGTTGAAAATCGACATAAACGGAGAGAGCATCGCAGATGCCCAATACGACTGCCCACACCAGCAGACTGCGTTTCCGCACAAGTAAGAATCCCGTTTCCAGTAGAAGGACACTTGTGCCAGTATAGACGATCGCCATCGGTGTGAAAAGCCCGAACGTTACGCCTCCCAAAAGTAGACGCACCGCAGAGACAAGCAAGATTACGCCACTCCCTTTAACGCGTCCCTGATTTGTGGTCTCAGCGTTTCCTGGGGCTCCGATGATGTAAATCAGCAGTGCCGTCAACAAGGCGTAATAGAGCGTTTCGTTGATTAAGCCAATCAGCAGTACGGAGAACGGACCTAAGATGGCGCGGACTAAGTTAAGGAACAGTGTTGACGGAACCATCACTGCCACAAAAACCGTTGTGCTGAACAGGGCAATCACAATGAGATGCTTCGTTGTGAAACTTGCGAAAAGTCGCTCGTGGAACCTCAAGACAATTACAAAACCGATGCAACTGCTGACGATTGCCAATAGACTCACGAGCAATGCTTGTTGATTTGGAACGATTAGGTGCAAGGGGCGTTGTTCGCGAAGAATTGTCGCATCACTCCCCCAAACCTTTACTGTAATGTCCCGTTTGTATTCACCGGGAATCGCCTGTGCTGTCTTACCCTGTTTTAAATATATCGGGTGGAAATAGATAGGCAAAGGAATTTCTGTAACCGTGCCTCCCGGCAGACTCGCAAACGCTACACTCCGATTCATCCCACCGTTGGTTGTCTCTGGAGGTGCAAGAAAGGAAATATCTTCACCACTCTTTGCATTCGTGTTGGTTGATGACACAACTACGTGGATCGTTTCTTCACGGCTGTTGCGGAGTCGGACTGTCTGATAAGTTGTTGGCTCAAATGCATTGGTCTGTGGCGTTCGGAGCCAACTAAATAACGGGCGTGGATAGTAGATGGTATCTTCTCGCTGTTTCGGATCCGCCATACCAATTGCGTCTGTAGGCATCTCAATTGATTCGATGGAGAGGTGTTCGGCGATCTCAGAGATAGTCGCTATCCGCAGTTGGACGGTCGCTCGTTGTTCCCATATCTGTCCTGCATCTGTTGCGAAACGGACAATGCCTGAAATCTCTTGTCTGTCCGATGGGTTTGCCTTGGATGTTCTCAGAACTAATTCACCGTACCACACCTCCGATGCGACCCCAAGTCTACTGGTGGTAGAGAGACAAGTTTTCGCATCGATTGTTTCAGTCTCCCAATCTGCTGGAAAGCGAACCGCGGTTACGGTTGACGGTAGACAAAGTTCCAGATCAAAGGTCGTTGGCACATTCCCGTTTGTAACGAGAACTGTGGCAGTCATTTCACTTTCATGCAAAACGAGTGCCTTCTGATCGTTTCCTGATGCATTTCCTAAATCCGATTCAATTGCGGCACCATAGGGAATCGCGATCTCTAAATTTCCCTGTGTGTATGTCCGCGGTGCTGTCACGCTTTGAACGGTAATATCCCCTGTGGATAAGGTCGCTTCAAATCTATAGGTCTCCCCTTCACTCCATTGAAAATAAATGGATTCTGTCTGACGCGGTGGCACAGGAAAGTTGAGTTGTGCGACCATCACATCATCAGGATTAAAGGCACTGAGGCGTTGTATCGGTGCTGTCGCATCAAATTGCACCTTTGCCCCCAATGAAAAAAACGTCACCTTCCATGAGATCGGTTCCTCTTTGGGAGCAGAGACACAACTGAGCAAAAAAACGAGCAGGGGCAAGACCCAGAAGCACTTCTCTATTGTAGATTGATATGGTGTTCGATTCAGAGCATGTATCATGCAATTTCGTAAAGGACTGAATTAGTGCGAAGGCATGGAATTTGTAAAAGGCGAGGTAAAACCTCGCCTATGAATGCAAGTTAGAGTCCATGACCGATCAGCACCAGATCAAGGATATTCACTACTTCGTCTCCATTGACATCGGCAAGTATTCCAGCACCCTCATCACCGAGAAAACGACCGGCGATTATCATATCTTTCACGTTGACGAACCCATCATTGTTGATGTCTTCGCGTCGCCGGATAATCGTTGCGAACCCCAAAATAGAGCCGCCGGGTCCAACGCGATAGGATCGCAGGAGAGATGCGTCTGCCACGTCCATGACGCGAACGAAATCCTGTCCACCGCCCGACCAGTCGGGTTGGGTGATATAAAGATTCCCATCTGGGGCAAACGTCAGTCCACCACTAACAGACGTATCTGCATCGTTACTGAAGCTGGCGATCGTGTCATCTTCGTCCCGGATCCAATCTTGTGCTGCGATATCGTAGATGAGCAAACCGGGGTTTTGCCAACTGCCTTGGATAAACAACTGTTTTTCTGAATTAAGGGCGGAGGCACCGGGTGTGAATCCGAGCTTAACCGTTTCAATGACCTCGTCGGTAACTGCGTCAACCAGAACAAGGTGCCCTGAGATGTCGTTGTAATTACCCGTTGTTTTGACAATAACGGTGGATTCGCCATCGTTAATGATTGCACTTGCGTTTGTCGGCACCGGAATGGATTTCAATATAATATCCGTCGCCGTATCAATCACTGTGACACTGCTATCGTAATAGGTCGTTTTCCGTGCAACTGGATCCCACTCCCATGCCGGATTCGAGACGTAGGCTTTACCGTTAAGGAGCGTAATACCCGTCGGTTTGTTGAAGAAACCAGTGAGAACCTTTGTCACATTGCGATTGTCAATGTCAACGACATGTACCTCATGCGTCGCGGCACAGGTGACGTACAACTTCTGATCACTGACCAAGGCGATCTGCTGCGGCGTTGTACCCGCTTGAATCGGAATTTCGCCAACAAACTCTCGATCTTCCAAGTTAATAATATAGATGTTATCGCCGGAACTTGTTTCGCCAGTGATGGGTAAGTTGAAACTCGTGATATAGGCGAGATGCCCGTGAATAGAGAGGCCAATTGCCCGCCGCCGCAATATCGGATCAAAGCCGATGTGGAGTATCTCGTTGTCAACAGCCCTTCTCTCGCTTGGCTCATCCAGATCGATGAGCGAAAGTGAGGCAGTGATGCCCAGATCGGGGTGCGTTAAGGCATTTATGACAACCGCCGTGTTTGGCTCCTCTGTTTGTCCTAA
>JAPOOP010000399.1 GCA_026713385.1 Candidatus Poribacteria bacterium
CAGGCGGTTCAAGTGGAAGGCACGCTAAACATGAAACCCACTCTATTACTCCGCGAGGGAAAATAAAAAAATGGAAACTCTTAAACTGCTCATATTTGTCGGGACAGAAGGGATTTACCACGATCATGCCGGGAACGGACAGTTCCTGACAGCGATGCTCAATGATACTGATAATATTGAAGCCGATTTCTCACAGGATTACGATTTACTTGCCAATGGTCTTGACAGATACGACACCGTACTCTTCTATACTGATGTCGGGGAATTCACAGCGGCACAAGAAACCGGGCTACTCACCTATATCCGGACGGGCGGCGGATTTTTTGGACTACACACCGCAGCTGCTTCGTTCAGAGAAGCGGAAGGCTACCACGGTATGCTCAACGGGTTCTTTGACGGACACAGTCCGTATATGGACTTTACCGTTAATGTGAGCGATGCTGAGCATCCGATTACTGAAGGATTAGCCGATTTTAAGGCGACGGATGAACTCTATTATCTAAAGCACAATCCCGATACATCACATCATCTCATGCACGCCTATGATGAGACAAAAGATGAGACGCATGTCATGGCGTTTCACCATACGTATGGCGAGGGCAGAGTGTTCTATTTCGCACTTGGACACGATATGGCTGTGCTTGAGAATCCGAGTTTTCAAACGGTTATCCGCCGCGGCGCGCTGTGGGCTGGAAACCGACTTTAGACAACCCATACTACCGCTGTTCGGACGGGTCTCCGTGCCCGTCCGAAGGTAAATAACGCAAGGCACGGAAAACCTGCGAAACAGATATTTTGTCGTTTTCTATACTACACCATTTCACGCGCTGGATAATGCGTATCCCCCGGTGATATATCCGTCGGGTCGTTCGATACAGCCGCCTCCGGTGGCACCATAATCTGGTTTTCGTTCACCGGATCATCGGTTTCCGTCCGCCATTGTTCCAAACGGTCTCGCATCTCCGCCAAAACGTCTGCGTAATTGGCGTTCCCCGCGAGGTTATGTGCCTCCGACGAATCAAACACAACATCATACAACCTTTCCGATTCAACGGGTTGGTCACCCCAGCCTCGCTCCATCATAAAAGTTTTACTAATGCTGTCATCGCAGTTCGGCAACGCCCATTTTTCTGCATTGTCGTAACGACGGATATATTTCCATCGTTTGGTTCGGATCGCGCGTTGCGGTTCGTAGCAGCAATGGTAGTTGACTTCAGCAAAGATAGCATCGCGAATATCTTCCGCTTCACCGCGAACTAACGGGAGCACAGAGTTACCCTGTAGCCACGCCGGTGCTTCAATTCCTACCAATTCACAAATCGTCGGGAAGAGGTCAATCTGACTGACCAATCCATCCGCAACCTGCCCTCCGCTAAATCCGCCAGGACCGCGAACGATGAGCATTATACCGATGCCGTGGTCGCTGAGATGGCATTTCATACGGGGGAAGGCGAGTCCATGATCGGTCGTACATATCACAAGCGTGTTTTCAGCAAGCCCGTTTTCCTCCAACGCGTCAAAAACCACGCCCATTTTCCTATCAAGCGTCCGAGCCGCATCTATGTATTCCGCCATATCCTGCCGAGTGACAGGGGTATCAGGGAACGGTGCTGGTGGTTTCACATAACGTGGATCGGTTTTCGGTTCACCCTCCGGCGGTGGATCGAATCCTTTCGCTCGACGATGTGTTTCGCCAAATCCAACGTCTAAGAAGAAGGGAGCGTCATGCTTCTCCGCGATGAAATCGCGTGCGCGTTCCTCTGCCCCCGCTCGCACGGTGCCTTCGGATAAAAGTCGCTGATATCCTGTCTCTTTGAGATCTCGGACGACATGCTGGAATCCTGCCAAGGCTGTGGTGTATCCAGCCTGATTCAGGGTGTAGGTGATGAGATGCTCTGGCACGGGAAGGCTCCAACCGCGGTTTGCTAAACCACCCATACCGCAGCTATGTGCCCATTGTCCGGTGAGGAGTGCGGCACGAGAGGGAGAACAAGTCGGATTTGCACAAAATGCATTTCGGAATACCACGCCCTCCTCTGCAAGTTTCTGGATATTTGGTGTCGGGATTGCATGCCCATAAGGCTGGACATATCGACCTGTGTCGTGTGAGTGGATATAGACTATATTTGGTTTGTTCATACACTACCCTTAATATAAAGTAGGCGCGCTTCGCAAGCGCGCCGATTCTGAAAAATACTTCTTTATTCACCGAGAACTCTTGTGCATAAGCCGGGTATTACTCCGGCTGAAGGTGTGCCCGGGCAGCATCTTCCTCCGAAAGATGCCAGTCTTGGGTAAGCATACATTCACTTAGCAAGGCGATTTCAGGAACTCGGAGTTCCTCGCTGAAAATTGTCGCAAATGCTCGTCTGAGTTTTGGCAACCGATTGGGCCGAGTGAATTTCGCATCGCTCTGTGCATCGATTGTCGTTTCAACAATTTTTGACATGGTACACCTCCTATAAACATTCCGCCCCACCAAAACTGGAAGCGAATAGGAAAAACAATGCATATCTGGTTAATATTGTATAATGCCATTATGCTTTAAATTCGCAAAAAAGTCAATATTTTTTTATTGCGGACGAGAAGACGCACCACTTCGCGAAACGATTGAAGTGCGATTACTTGCTCTGTTTGATGAGGACACCGATCGGGAGGTAAGGAAAGCGAGATTCCAAGCCGAGGTACCGGAGATCTACGCTGATGGCACTGTCTCTGCTTGGATAGACAATAATCAATAACTTGAGGATCGTAAACTAACGATCTGTTGCTGCTTGTTTCGCCTTGTTAATCTCCGTCAATACGTTCATGGCATGCAATGACTCTTCTTTGTCGTATTGCGGACACTGACGCAAACCGGCAGCAAGACAGCGGTGGACTGCTTCAGCTTGGTAGAGAAAGCCGTGTTGGTTTGGAGAATATCTCGCCATCGCTACAGATCCAGGTAACGGATACTCGAAGTAATGCAGCGGGGCGGGTGCGTTGCGCGTCCTGTACTGCGAAGGCACGCCATTCGGTGGTGGGATTCGGATAGAGATACGCGTCGGGCAATGTCCGGGTCGCTCAAGTGTAATGCGTCCCTCTGTACCGACGAGTTCTGTCACTTCTGGAAGTTCGGAGTTGCGCGGCGGAAATGTAAATACGGCGTACTTGTCGTCCCCATAGTCCACAATCGCGCCACCGACTCTATTACCTACAGCGGTGACCACTCTTGGCACTGCCGACGCACCGAAGGCGAGCGGTGCCGCCTGAATAGTATAGATTGGGTCGAAGAAATCGGACTGCGTTAGCACAACCTCCCCAATCGTTCCTGCTTCAATGGCTGCGCGCGCATGCTCCACCGCGGGAAAAAAACGGGTCCACATGCCGTCCTGCATCATCACATCCTTCTCTTCGGCTGCCGCATACATCTCTTGCGCATCGGAGAGCGTCTCGGTGAGCGGTTTCTCGCAGAGCACATGCTTACCTGCCTCAATTGCGAGAAGGGCGTGTTCCTTGTGCAGCCGGTTGATCGTGCCGATGTATACAATATCTACGTCATCGGCTGTGACCATTTCTCTATAGTTCCCATAAGCAGTAGCAACACCATACTGCCTCGCGAACGCTTTCGCTCGGTCAATTTCACGTGCCGCTACAGCAGTTACAGTCGCGCCTTCGCAAGCGTGTAAAGCCCACACCCACTGCGCTGAAATGTTACCAGCACCGAGGATCCCCCAACGTAACGGAAAAGCGACATCTGCCGCACTTGTAATCCCGCGGCGAATGTCCAGCGGCGTTGAGAGAAGCGTGTCGTTTGCCATAGAGTTCATAACAATTTCCTTCGTCAAAGCAGGTCCGGTTAATTTTATTCCCACGCCTCAAGAACGACTTTTCCGCAATCATGTGTACACTGCAACGCCCACGCTTCCTGAATCTTGCGCATAGGGAAGGTGTGCGTAATGAATGTATCCAGTTGCTCCTTCACTTGTGGAATCATCCGCATCATATTAGGTGTGTCTACGAGATTGTAATGCCGCGTGCCGTGGAGTGTCAAACCTTTATTGATAATACTGCTTCCTTGAATTGCCACTTCGCCAATTCCACCAATCAATGAAATGTGTCCTTTCGGGCGTGTTACGTCAATCAATAATCGGACTGCTGCGGAAGCCGCTGAACACTCCACGCCTTTGTCTGCACCTCTGCCATCCGTCAAATCCCGAATCTGATCGACAACATTCTCGTCTTGTGGGTTAACAACTTCCGCTGCACCGAGTTTTTTTGCGAGGGCTACGCGATATGGATGGCTCTCAACAGCGATGACGCGCGCACCTCTATATACAGCATTAATCACGCCACCAAGCCCAATAGGTCCCATCCCCGTAATCAGAACAGTATCAAACGCGTTGACATTCATCAACCGCATCGCATTAGATGTTGATCCAAGTCCACAACATGCCATTCCAGCGTGATGATAGGAGACCCCATCCGGAATCGGCACGAGCAGCCAGTCCTGTTTAAGGATGTACTGCGCAAAAGTCGCCGTCACACCAGTCTGTTCGGTAACGTTTAGAATCTTGTTGTCGTCAGGACAGTGGGCGTATTCGCCTGCCAGGCAGATATAACACTTTCCACAGGGGAAGTGTGGCATCACAACAACGCGGTCGCCTACCTTGACAGTGCCTTCTTGTGCGATTTCTACCACTTCACCAGCGGCTTCGTGACCGAATCTATCGCCTTTATGCTCGCTTTTGAAACCTTTGTATTCTGTACACATGGGTGCAGAATGAATTTTGATGACAACGAATTCACCCTTGGCAACTGGATCGGGTTTATCTATTAAGCCCGCACTTTCGGGACCGAATTTTGCAACGACTTTCATCCAAACCTCCGTTTCGTGAATTAGGGCGTTCAGTTCTTCTGCTCGTCAGTTTCCTCTTCCATCTCTTCGTGCATAATTTCTTCCAACTGTGTTCCAACACGGAAGGCAGCGAGACAGATACCTATTGAAATAGCGAACAACCACCGATAACCGATATAGGGAGCAAGAAATCCGGCAAGAAGGGGCCCGAAGCTCACAGGCATGAGCAGCGTGTTCATGAAACCGATGTAACTCGGACGGTTCCGAGGCGGCGCGATATTCAACATGTATGCCATAAAGCCTACCATCATTCCGTTTGACAATACACCCCCAACTATGAAGATTAGCAAGAAAGCGGGCATCTGTAATGAAGTCGGCAGTAGACCCGATGAAAAAGCAAGCGCAGGAGGGATACCCATCAAACCTGCCGTGATAATCAGCAACCATCGAACACCATATTTTTCGCCGATGTGTCCCCAGAATGTGTTTGAAACGACACCACTTAGCGCGGAACAGACGATGAAAAATCCCATCGTCGCTTCCGAAAATCCCAGTTCATTCAACGCGTAAGGCATGTAAAAAGGGGATGCCATCCCGGAGAAGTGTGCGAACACCCGAAAGAGAATGAAACGCCGATAATTTTCGTCTGTCCGTAGGAAGTACGCCCCGTGTTTTAGATGTTGCCACATCGGTTGGCGTCTCGGATGGACAGGATGAATAGGCTCGCGCACGCCTAAAAAACTCACGAAAGAAAAGAAGGCTGCTGCCACCGAGCAGACAAAGAGGAAGGCGTAGTTATACGGAAACCCAAGATCGGTATCCAGACGACAAACGGAACCGATAAAATACATCGTGGACGTTTTGAAAGTTTGCGTAATACTACCGAGTATACCCGTAAATTCGGATTCGTCCCCGAGCACCGCACGAACAAGAAATCCAACCCAGATCGCGAAAAAGCCACCGTATAGTTGCCGCAGGCTAAAGAAACGGGCGCGCTGCTGTGGTGCTATCGCTTTAGAAACGATGTCCATGTACGGAAGGGTCGAAACACCCATGGCGGAGGAGGATATGAAATAGAGACTCAGAAAGGAGACGGCAAGCAGCATCGGTTTTTGCTCGCCAATTGTGATAGTGCAGAAGAAGACAGCAAGCCATGCTAAAACGCGAACGCTCATACCGAGCACGTAAAACGGCATTTTTCTCGGACGATGTTCAAGCAGGTTCGACATCAGCAGTTGGGGCCACATCCATCCTGCCGTCATCATTGAACCCGTTAAACCCACCAGAATATCGGAGCCACTTAGTTTATAGATAAAAGCAGGAAGCACCGTTGATGAATCCGCAAACGCTAAGTTGATACGCATAAAAGTGCCTTGAAGCACTGCAAATCGGAAGTTTCGTCGTTGGTCACCTACTTTTTTAGGCATTCTCTATTTTGTTCCTATCCAAATTTTTTGTATTATAATCGCAGCAATCAGAAATCCTGCACTTTATCTTTTGACATAATTTCCGCAATTAGGTTGAATTGAAATTTTTATCGTTGACCGATACCCCAAAAATTTTCCTTTACAGCACCCTACAGTTGTGCTAAATTCCATATAAACTCTTTTTCGATATCAGGTTTTCGCCCTGTCTTCTATTTTAAGATCGGATTGCAAGCCTGCAACAACGGCGCAGGCGGCTCCAGAGAAGGGTGCGTCAAAGTTCTAACCTACGTCGTTCTCCCGCAAGGAAAAATTAAAAAATATGGAACCTCTTCGGATTGGATTTCTTGGTGCTGGTGGTTTTGCCAGGCACACCATTTATCCCGCATTACATCTCGCTCCAGTTGCATTGCAAGCCATATGCGATGCCGACGAAGATCGTGCAAAAGACGCTGCCGGTAAATTTGGCACTGGCAGATATTACACCGATCGGCACGAAATGTTTGAAAAGGAAGACTTGGAAGCAGTCATTATCTCTATGGGACCCGACCCAAGGCAGTCGCTCGTCCTGGAAACGCTTGCCGCCGGGTATCATGTATTCACACCAAAACCGCCAGCACCTTCTCTCGCGGAAACGATCACGCTGGCAGAAACCGCAGAAAAACACGGTAAGACACTCATGGTGAACTTCCAGCGGCGGTTCAGTCTTGGTGTACGAGAGGCAAGGCAGATTATGCAGACCGAATCCTTCGGGCAACTCACACAGCTCTTCTGCTCGTTCTGTAGTGGGAAATACCCAACAGTCAAAAGTTATCTGCTCGACTTTGCTATCCACCACTTCGATTTGGCGAGGCACATCGCTGGTGCCGATGTGAAGGAACTCAGCGTTTTTCATAACGAAGTCGACGGACAAGGTGCCTTTGCTGTCGCCGTAGAATACACAAACGGTGCGGTCGGAAGTTTGCAGTTGACCAGCCAACGTCTATGGCAGCGCAACTATGACTACATTGAAATTACCGGACAACACGAATACATCGTTTTAGACGGGTTGTGGGGTGCACAGCACTTCACGGAATCCGGGAACACCTTCACCTCAAACTTCTCTGATCAGCGCAATGGTGAACTGACAGGCGATGGTATCAGCCTCACCGAGTTCGTCAACGCCATTCGCGAGGGCCGGGAACCAATATCCAGCATACACGACTGTGTTGGCACGATGCGGTTCTACGATGCCGTCCTTCAACGCAAAAAAGGCGTTATTTCCTTAGTCGGTTAGCGCGTCACCTCTCCCACATCTCCATGTCTCGCCTCATAAGCAAGGGGCGAGACATGCAGCATAGGCTAACAGTCTATGCCGCAAAAAGCAGCCTGCAACAACGGCGCAGGCGAATCCTGATAATGGCGCGTCAAAGTGATAATCTACGTCGTTCCTCCGCAAGGAATAATTAAAAAATGCTTTCTAATACCTCAAGACACGTCTCACCGTTAACCAACCGATGGTAATATCCTCCGACGCGTTTCATAAAGTCTCGATTCCCGTCCAAACCACTCGGTGATACAGCTCCAGAAGACGACCACAGTGCCGCATTCGAGAAAATAGTCGAGATCCGCTCTTCTACATCTGTTAGGCTCGCGCCAAATGTCCCCTTCAGAACGTTCTGTATCGTCCTATTAGGGTCACGGATTTCGTATGCCTCACCAGTATCGGTGATACCTCTATAATCCTCAGGGGATGAGATTGTATGTGGTGTCAGAAACCGGAGGACCGTTGCGAAGGAATACGCGAAGTCAGATTTGAAGAGTTCTGTACTCGCATTGTAGTTAGGGGAGCGAACAATGTCGGCGGCGCGTTCGCGAAGTTTCACGGTTTCAATGATGTTAATCCGGGCATTGTCGTCTTTGACGCTACGGATACGATTGACGAATTCCAACGAGTATGCGCGCGCACTTTTCCCGGCTATCGGGATGTCTGCTTCCACAATCTCAGCATATCCATTCATTAGGCGTTCGAGGTGTGGAGCAAACGTTGGGTGTGCCGCCGCTTCGTTGACATATTCAATACCGGAGAGCGTTCCTTTGTGTGTAATCCCAGGCACATGCACGGAATTCACCAAGAGCAGTTTCCAGTCGTGGTACGGTTCGATACTCTCCCGACTGACAACAACGCCGTAGTCTTGAAGTTCACCAAACGGCACGCGCAATAGGTCGTCGATATCCTCCAAAATAAGTGATGTGGCTGGCATTACCTCGGCGTATGTTATCAATTCATCTTGAACTTCAATTTGGGCACGCGCCTCCTCTTTAATCTCATCAGGGACAGCGTAGACCTGCGGCACGAGCCGGTCGCCCATTTCGTTGAGAAACCCGACATTCGCTTCCAACCACGCCGCGTAATCATCACTCCGTCTCGGATACGCATTGCAGAGGATATCGCGGATAATATTGCCGTTATTTCGGAGATTATCGGTGTTGATGACACAAAGCGTCGCCTCCGCACCGTGGTGGCAGAAATAGCGATAGAGGGTCTCTTCCAAAACATCCATCGCCAGTTCACCCTTAGCGATTCCGGCTTCAGTTACACCGATAAGGAGGAGATCCAACGGATGTTCCGTCTGTGCATAAAACTGCTCGCGTCCTGCCTCTGTGGCGAGTGTCGTCGCCCCAACGACGCTTGAGACCTGTTGGATGTCATGAACACCGCTCATATCGAACGTGACAACATGGTATACGCCACCTTGTTGGTTGAAGGCATCGGCTTTCTCAGTGCCGCGCGGTTGCCCGACAAAGATACCCCCGTCATAGAGGTTCCGTTGGTTGAGGATATGGACAAATTCATGGGTTAAGGCGCGTTGTAAACCACCTGCCCCAATAGCAAGTATTTTGGTTGGCAGCATTTTTTACGTTTAGACCTCCGTGTATTAGCTATCGGCTTTCAGCAATCAAAAACCATCAGCAAAGAGGTTCTCTTTCTGATGGCTGACGGAGAACTGATGGCTATTCTAAAATATTATCATAAAGGGCTAAATAAGCGCTGGCGATGTGTTTCCAGTCGTAGGGCTTAACACGTTCAACGCTCGCTTTGCCCATCTCAACACGACCTTCACCTGCGTTAATCAGTTTGACAAGGGAGGACGCAAGTCCATCAATATCACCCGCGTCGAATAACGCACCGTTAACGTCCTCCACCACGAGTTCATCAATGCCTTGAACGCGACTGGCAACGATCGGCAACCCGGTCCCCATCGCTTCCAAAACGACAAGCGGCATCCCCTCCGCAAGCGAGGGCAAGATGAAAACGTCAGCGTCGCGGTACTTTTGTGGCAATTCAGAATACGGCACTGAACCCACAAAGCGGATATGTGACGCTATACCGAGGTCTTCTGACAATCTTAGAAGTTCCCCCCGATACGGTCCATCGCCGACAATCTCAATTTCAAAGTCGGGTGCCGCGTTTTCAATAATTTGGGGAAGCGCACGGATCAAAAATTGGAAACCTTTGCGTGGAATAAGCCTTCCAATTGTGAGCACTCGGACCTTTTCCGGACACGCATGGCGTTGGACCGGTTCAAAACGTCCTAAATCCAAGCCATCAGGAATTACATCCATTTTCACATCCGTATCCGTCTCTCGTGCGAGTTCGCGCAAACCGTCGCTACACGCCACAACCGTCGATGCGTTGCCCCAAATTGATCGGATAATCGGTTTCAGAAGCAAGTATAACCACCGATAATAGGATGGATCCGGATTACGGCTCGGTACGTCACGCCCGCCTAAAAATACGACATACGGCACGTTGCGAAATTTCTGCAGAAGATACGCACCACCCCCCGCAGGGATACCGAAAAAGACCTGAACAATATCGGGTTGAAACTGCTTCGCGAACCGCAAACCATACAGACTTGAACTCACCGCGTAAGTCAACATTTCGTGTACCGCACACACATCACGGTTCTTCCGAAGTGCTGGCACACGGTGTACGTGAAAGCCCTCCACTTTCTCATCTCTCGGACAATCACGAAACTGAGATGTAATCAGATGCACTTCATGACCTGCCGCCGCGAAGTGTTTACCTAAGAAGTAGCTGACCCAACCACCACCGCCACCAATCGGCGGAAATTCGTGATTGAACATCAAAATTTTTTTCTTTTTAATTTTTCTTGCGGTTCGGTCAGGAGGGTCTGAGTATTAGCGTGCCTCCCCGTAAAGCCGCCCTCCATTTCATTACGGGCTACGCGCTTTGAATGATCCTAAGTAATCACATACGACGCTACAAATTCAATAATCACACCAGCAATATCGATGCCTGTGACCGATTCCAACTCTTCAAAACCCGGTGATGGATTGACTTCCAGAACAACGGGTCCCTTGTTGGTCTGGAGCAGATCGACCCCAGCTACCTCCAATTCAAGTGCTGCTGCCGCTTCTATAGCGAGGCGTGTATATTCGTCCGATAGTGCAACCGCTTCTCCAGACGCACCTTTGTGTATATTCGCTCGGAATTCACCCGGAGGCGCGCTCCTTTTCATCGCCGCAACGGCTTCACCGCCTACGACAAGAACACGGATGTCAACCCCACCAGCTTCCGCAATAAAGGGCTGGATGACATAGTCCTGATGCAGGTCACACAGTGCATCTACAGTCGAGGTAAGCGATGTAGGTGTATCCAACAACATAACACCTGTGCCGTGTGTCCCATGGAATGGTTTTAAAATAAACGGATAATTCCCTACTTCCGCCACAGCGTTCTCTAAAAACGTAGCGGAACCGACGGTGAGACTCGGTGGGATGGGTAAACCGTGCTGTGCGAGGATACGTAGAGAGTGGAATTTGTGTCGTGCCGCCGCGATCGCTTGTGCCCGATTCACCACAGG
>JAPOOP010000732.1 GCA_026713385.1 Candidatus Poribacteria bacterium
AATCACTGCCTAAACTTTGAGCAAGGCGATGTTACTTTTGTTGAATTGATCGTTCCTGAACAACCTACGGTTGAAATGCACGAAGCAGATATCGTCATCAAAGTGGAACTCAATGGTGAAGAGGTCCTGGTACATTTGGAATTTCAGACGACGGACAGTTATGATCCTGAGATGTCACTTCGAATGGCAGGCTATATCATTCGGTTGATGGAGACCTATCGGTTGCCGGTGTATTCAAGCGTCATTTATCTTCGCCCGGACGCAGGACGGCGGGATCGTGGCGTTTACGAGCAAAATATAGCGGGGCATCAGGTCTTCATTGAATATCAAGTCCTGCGGCTGATTGAAATGGAAGGTGAGCCGATTCTTGATACTAAACCAACAGGTTTGCTCCCTTTTACACCCCTTATGAAACATCCTACGGATATGAAGGCTGAAGAATGGCTGCGCCGTTGTGTCCAAACCGCAGATAGCGTTGATGTCCCGAATAAACCTGCGTATCTCGGGAGCCTTGCGGTTTTAGGGAATTTAGTTTACGAGTCGGAACTGATTTCAAATATCATCCTGGAGGAAACCATGCAGCAATCTAATATTATCGAATACTGGACGGAGAAAGCAGCAGCAGAAGCGCACCAACAGGGACTTGAACAGGGACTTGAACAGGGACTTGAACAAGGCATGAAAGAACGCGCGCGTGAGGACATCCTTGAAGCCTTAGAGCTTCGATTACAGCCTGATGCAGCACGCACTTTCAAGCCGGTATTAGAAACAATTGAGGATGCCCAACGCCTTAAGCAGTTGCATCGCGCCGCCATCTTAGCAGAAAGTCCAGAGGATTTCCAACGGGCTTTAGCGTCAAACGGAGAGTGAACCTCGCTCAGGAAAAGAAAAATATGGTAGAAAGACCAGTCGTATTTTACAATCAGGGACAACAGTTGAACGGGATACTGCATTCACCAACAGGTTTCGATGCACCGTGTCCGGCAGTTGCCTTCTTTCACGGATTTACGGGGACGAAGGTTGAACCGCACAGAATTTAAAACTGCGCGGGAACTCGCCGCTATTGGGTTCTATGTGCTTCGCTTCGATTTTCGGGGTTCCGGGGACAGTGCAGGCGATTTCTCGGAGATGACGATCGGTGGTGAGATTTCCGATGCCATCAAGTCAATTGACGTTCTCACGGCTATGCCAGGCGTAGACCCTGAACGTATCGGTATTTTGGGATTGAGCATGGGAGGCTGTGTTGCGGCGTGTGTCTCCGGACAAGATGCACGCGTAAAGTCAACGGTGATGTGGGCACCGCTCTCGGACGACCCGCCAGACCGGAAACAGGAAATTTTGGAGAGAGCCAAAAGCACGCCGACACCGGAGGAAATCGCACTCGCAAATCCGAACATTGTCGGGAAAGCGTTTTATGAAGAACTCCCCGACATATCTCCTTCCGTTACCATCCAGCAGTTTACAGGCGCGCTCCTTGTGATCCACGGCAGTGGCGATGATGTCGTGCCGGTCTCCCACGGCAAACGCTATTATGAATTAATGCGCGGGCGCGACGCTTTGACAGAACTTGAAGTCGTTGATAAAGCAGATCATACCTTCAATGCTGTTGTCTGGGAACAAGCGGTCGTCGCCAGATCGGTTGCGTGGTTTCAGCGGACGCTGTGACAGACTATTCAGATGCAAGACTGATACGGATTGCCTCCAACGCAACCGTAGCGTCGTCTAAGCATGGTGGTTGATCGGCAGCGTCTCGGATCTCGGAGAACCATAGTTCCTGAAGCGTCTGTTGCGGTGAATCCGGAATAAGGAGGGGTGTCACGCCGGAAGGTGTTGTGCAGTGCCACTCGCCACCTGCATCACTAATTGTGCCATCGGTGAGAACGTATCGTTCATGTTCTTCGGCGGCGTTAATGGCGATACCGCCTGCCCAGGTCCACTGTCCGATGCCGCCGCGTTTGAATTCAACAGTGAGTGTATTGACAAACCCGTCGTATTGTCCGTTCTCCTTTAGTCCTTCGTAGACGGCATTTTTTTTAACGGACGCAGCACCACCGAAGAAGTCCACAATCGGATAGATGTGGTAGATGAAAAAGTGTGCGGGTGTTCCTGATACCGACAGATTGAAGAGAATCTCAGGACGCGCACCGCGACCGGGTGTAAGGCGCACAAAAGAGGTGAGCAGCAGATTGCCAAGTTCGCCTATTTTGTCCTTGAGTGCTTTGTGGGTATTGGAGACCGCCTCTGGGTGCGACACCCGAAGGACACAACCCCGCTTTTCGGCGAGTTGTAATGCCGATTCTCCTTCACCGACATCGCTGGCAAGTGGATATTCCACAAAAACATGTTTATCCGCTTGCAACGCCGCGAGCATCATCTCACCGTGACTGTCGTTATGCGTGCAGATAACGACACCGTCTATGTCTTCACGTTCAACCAGACGATTCCATTCAGGAATAAAGACCGTCTCGTGTTTTTTGGCGAGTTGGGTGCCTGTCTGTTCGTTTCTGGAGGCGATCGCCACGATTTCGGTGTCTGGAATTGAAGCAAATCGTGTGAGGTGGTGGCGTGCCATCCCACCTGAACCGATAATTCCGATTTTAATTTTCATCCCCTATGCCCAGCCTTGGCTTTCACCACCGACACGAGCGGCACTAATTTTCTCATAGTAACCGCTTTTCCGATAGGCTGCCAACGGGTGCCGGTCGCGTCCCGTCTCTAAGCGGACCTGCTCCAGCAGTGGATTTACATCCGTCTCATAGGCGCGTTGGAGGATGGATTCCGCTTCGACCAAATCGGCGGCATCCTGCGCGGCGGCGAGTGCCTCTCGATCAACGAGCAGTGCCTTCGTGTATGCCTTTTGCAGATTGCA
>JAPOOP010000734.1 GCA_026713385.1 Candidatus Poribacteria bacterium
CTGTCGCTTCGATCAACTTGCCCCTCGACATGACATAGAGTCGATCACTTAACAGTAAGACCTCATCTAACTCTGTTGAAATTAACAGGACGGATTTCTTTTTATCGCGTTGTACCAATAAATTCTCATGAACATAGCGAGCTGCATTGACATCTAAACCGCGCGTCGGATTCACAGCAATAAGGAGGTCGGGTTGAAGCGAAATTTCCCGGGCGAGAACGATTTTCTGTTGATTGCCACCGGAGAGTGAAGAAGTAGGAATATCAGCCAAAGGTGGACGGATGTCGTAATCCGAGATGAGTTGCTCTGCTGTTTCCCGCTTCCGTTTCTGGTTAAGTACATTCCACTGTGCTAAATTTTCTAAATGTGTCACGTTCAACAAGAGATTGTCCGTAACGGAAAAAGCGGCAATGACCCCTGTTGTTTGCCTATCTTCAGGGATATAACCGACACCGCGCCGACGCACTGCTTTGACCCCCTGCGGATTGGCACCTAAGATGCCTATTGTCCCAGAGGCATTGTGTCGTAAACCCATGATCGCCTCGGCGAGTTCACGTTGCCCATTTCCATCTACACCGGCAATACCAACGATTTCACAGCGATGGGTCGTCAGTGAAACATCCGATACTGCAACCTCGTCTCGACTGCCGAGAACTGTTAGATTTGAGAGCTGCAACACACCCTCTGGCGGATCGCTTTCGAGGTGTGGACTGGAAACCGAACGCTCAACTTCCTTGATTTCTTCCCCAATCATCTCCCTCGCGAGTTCCCGGGCAGTCAGTTCCCCCGTCGGACCGAGGTAAACTTTCTTGCCGCGCCTCAAGACGGTAATCCTATCACTGATACTCAAAACCTCTTTCATTTTGTGGCTAATGAAGATGATTGCGCGACCATCGGCTTGGAGTTTGCGCAGAATTGTGAAGAAACCTTCTACCTCCTGTGGACTCAGAACGGCGGTGGGTTCATCGAGGATCAGAATCCGGGCATCGACGGCGAGTGCTTTAAGGATTTCCACACGTTGTTTTAAGCCTACAGAGAGCGTCCGCACCAGCGCAGTCGGATCGACGATGAGACCGAACCGCTCTGAGAGTTCCTCAGTAATACGGATAGCATCCTCTTTCTTAAACCGGAATTTTCCCAACCATTGCTTGTAACCACCGTTTGACGGCACGTTTCTGGCGGGATTCGAGCGCAATTGTCCAAGAGCCAAGGCAATATTCTCAGCGACCGTAAGATTTTCAATCAGCATAAAATGCTGATGCACCATGCCGATCCCGTTCGCAATCGAATCCCGTGGCGACTTTGCCCGTAACCTATGCCGCCAGTTTTCGCGATCGGTAACATAGATTCGTCCGTCCGATGGCTGGTAAAGTCCGTAGATAAGATTCATCAACGTCGACTTCCCAGCACCATTTTCACCTAAAATCGCGTGGATTTCACCGGCTTGGAGCTCAAAATCGACACTGTCAACAGCAACAAAGTCGCCGAAGGTTTTCGTAATATTCCGAAGCTCAAGGATATTCTCTCTATTCATCTACAGCAGACACCATTCCTCTGCTTTCGCAGGTGTCAATTCTCCATCGTAAGCGATCACTCGAAGCGAAACTGTCCAACTCTTACCCGCTGGTGTTGATACAGAGCCCGTCCACGTCGGATTATAGAGTGCCATCCCATAATCCCGAATAAACCATGGACCTCGAACATCTTTATTGAGGATTGTCATACAGACCCCAAAGGGACCATGACCTGCCAATAAATTCTGATAGGCAACAAAGTCGGATTCGCCTTCGTGAACGACCTCAACGCCACCCTTGCGTCCGTTGTCACCCAGCACAAGACCGCCCATGAGAGGCAGCAGTCTCGGTTCAACGCGGATACCGATGCTCCCGAACTTCGTTTGCGGATATGTCGCAGCACCGTAAGACGCAATCTTTTCGCTCGTCATATCGCAGACCGTGGCATCAGCACGCGCGTAAAGTTTGACAGTACGGATTTCGTCAATCATTGGTTCTTCGTTTTCATCTCGCCAGATAACTCTCTGAACGAACTGAACACCATCCGCATGCGGTGTAATGTCAATTTCTTTTTCGGTGTCCATCCGTCCCAATTTCTCAAAGACCTTGTCTGTGAAGGAACGGCAGGGTGGCGATGCCCAGAAACCCGCCTCTCTTTCACCGACCTGCACCGGTCCTTGCCCAACAAAAATACCGTTGTGGAACGGATGATCGAAGGCGAACTCCTGAACAACGGTATGTCCTGCTGGCGTATAGAACGGAAAGACGAACGGACGATAAAAATTTGCACCAACCCCACCCAAACAGCGTCCTGTGTCGTTTTGGACGACTAAGTGGGTCTTTGCATTTACTTTGACTTCAAAAACGTTATTCATATTATTTTATTTTTTAACCCAAGTTGCCACTCAAACAGTAGGATACATCTTTCGCCCCGCTGGGGCTTTGTTTGTGGCGTTTTGTGGGTTCTATACACCTTTCGCCCGGATGGGCTTTTGAGTTGGTAAGTCTTGATTTTCTGACCCATGCTGGGCATCCCGTAAACTGACCTGGTTCCTGGCACACAAACCCGTACTGAACTGATAACTCCCTTGGACGCGTCACACAGGCGTTCCCCTGACAGAATAGCACACATCATATCACTACGTTGCCTCCCACGAAACAGTCCTAAAAAGTATATGTTATTTGTCCAGAGGTGTCAATAGAAAATGTTAGAAATGTGGGATACGTGGGGACTCGGAAGCCCATCCCTATACAGTTGTGGGATGTCAGTTTCAACCAGTTGCCGCAATTGGAAGATCCGTCCTACAGTGGGAATGAATGTTCTGATGCAATGTATTAACGCTTTACTTTTTTCTTTTAAACGTGCTATACTGTATCAAACATTTCTGTAAAAAGGTGGAATTTTGAAGTGATACAAATATCTCATAAGTTACGGAATAACGTTGCAATCCATACATTGCTTCTGGGCATTTTCATCATCGGACTCATGCTGATCGGGAGCATGAACCTTGAGGCAAAAGAACACGAAAAGTTTAAGGTTGCCATGCTACTTCCCGGTTCAATCAGTGATGCGGGGTGGAACGCTTTAGCGTATGAAGGTCTGAAAGCGATTGAAAAACAACTCGGCGCGGAAATCAGCCACGCTGAGACCCGAACCCCAACAGATCAGGAAGAACAATTCCGCTCTTATGCCCTCGACGGTTACAACATGGTGTTC
>JAPOOP010000530.1 GCA_026713385.1 Candidatus Poribacteria bacterium
ACGAACGGCGATGCCGGACATCACGAAATGGGAGGTGCTCCTTTGGCACAGCGGCGAAATGAAGAAGCGCAAGCCGCCGCTGAAGTCATCGGTATTGAATATGAATTGTTGGACAATCACGATGGCGAACTTATGCCGACCTTAGAAAACCGATATAAGATTATTCGTGCCATTCGTGAATTCCGTCCAGATTTAATTATGACCCACCGACCCAACGATTATCATCCCGACCACCGGTATACATCAACCTTAGTGCAGGATGCCGCATACATGGTTACTGTTCCGAATATTTGTGCCCTGACGCCACATTTGGAAAAAAACCCTGTTATTGCCTATTTGAGTGATGGTTTCATGAAACCCTATCCGTTCACGCCGGATGTAGCCGTTAGCATTGATGCTGTCGTTGAACAAAAGATTGATATGCTCCACTGCCACGTATCACAGTTCTACGAGTGGCTTCCTTACAACGGTGGCTCGTTAGCCTCTGTACCTGCTGGTGCCTCGGAACGGCGTGCGTGGCTCGCTGAACGCATGTTAAATCGTTTCCAAGATGTTGCTGAAAGGCATCGAGATGTGCTAATAGCACTCTATGGCAAAGAAGCGGGAGCACAGATTAAGTATGCTGAGGCGTTTGAAGGATGCGAGTACGGTTCCGCACTCACTTCAGAGAATACCCCAACCCTCTTTCCATTTTTCAAGTAAGGAGTCTCTTTTTAACGATATGCCAACGGAACAAGCCAATCCCAGAACGCTTTTTGTTATTGTCAGTGTTATTGGTCTTATCTTTGCGATTGTTATGGTTATTCTTTTTTTTAATGCGGCACCTGCGCGTTCTAATATTGAGGAACATCGTGGTTCAGAGGAAGCGGTTGAGTGCCTGAAGTGTCATTTAAGAGGCGATGAGAAATCACCAACAATGCCCCATCTCAATGTGGGCAGTTGTAATCTCTGCCACGGATTATCGAAGGAAGAACCGCAGTAGCGGCGAGGTTGCCTCGCCCTTATAGAACAGCCTTGATTCCTACCCAAGTAACATTGTCTTCTGCTTCGCGCACAACCTCAAGACATTGAAATTGATTTGCTTCTAAAACCGATTGAACCTGCGCAAGTTCCGTCTCCAAAACCCCAGAGAAGATGACGATCCCTTCAGGATAGAGCCGCTGTGCGCAGAACGGAATGATGGGGAGAATCGCCTTTGTTAGGATATTCCCAATGATGAGATGGTATCTATTCTCTATTCCTTTGAGTCCATCGCCTTGAGATAAACACACCTGCGATGCCACACCGTTTGCCTGAAAATTTGCGGCGGCAACAGGGATTGCTGTTGAATCAATCTCTATCGCGTCAACCTGTTTCGCCCCTAACTTAATAGCGGCAATTGTTAAGATACCTGAACCTGTCCCGATGTCAGCAACCTGATGGTGCGGTTCGATGGTGCGTTCCAATAATTCGAGGGAGAGTCGCGTGGTCGGATGGTAACCTGTCCCGAATGCCATACCCGGATCAAGTTGAATCAATATTTCCGTTTCGTTGTCGGGAACATCGCTCCACGTTGGGGCAATGACAATCCTGCTACCAACACGCTGCGGTGGGAAGGTAGATTTCCATGCCTCTTCCCACTTCTCGGCTTTGACATGTTTTAAGTCAATCGTTGCTGGGTGTGGTTGGATACCCCATGTCGGAAGTTCCGTGAGGAAGTCGCGAAGTTTCTGCATTCGTGCGCCAACTCTGTCATCTAAAGGGTAGTGGGCGATGAGGTTTACTGTGGATGCCTCGTTATCCTTGAGTTCAACGCCGGTGGCGTTTAATTCAAAGAGAAGGTTCGCGACAGCTTCTGATGCCTCTTGAGAGGTAGTTACGGTGATTCTTGCCCAGTCCATGTTTACCACGTCTTTTTAATTTACCTTGCGGAGAAACGACATGCGTTTAAACTATCAAGTGCGTGTCTTAAACCTGAAGAAACACCCTATCAAAAACCCTGCGCCGTTGTTGCAGGCTGCCGTTTAATTTTTGCATTCCGTTTTCCGAATCTGATCTGCATGCGAGCGTCTGTAGGAATAAGGTTATCCAGCCCCTACGGACGGGTAGCTTCTATTCGGTTTCCTCGTCTTCGTGTCTACCGAGCAGCTTATCCCAGAATCCGCCGTGCTCGCTCTGATACGATTCTCCTCTCAGTTTTGCAAATTCTTCTAAAGTTCTTCGCTGTTCCGCGTTGAGATGCGCTGGTGTTTCAATCTCTATCCTCACGACTAAATCTCCTGAATAGGAGCGTCTGTAATGTGGAATCCCTTTGTTAGGGATACGCAGTTGTGCCCCGTACTGTGTACCTGGTGGAATATGCAATCCTTCCTTTCCATCGATACTATCAACTTCAATGTTGCCACCGAGGGCGGCTTGGACGAACGAAATTTTAGCTGATGTAATAAGGTCGTTTCGATCGCGTTGGAAGCGTTGGTGGGGTTCGACATTGATAACAACATACAGATCCCCCGGAGGTGCGCCGTTTACCCCCGCTTCGCCTTCGCCTTGTAGTTGGTACTTGAAACCTGTGTCAACGCCTTTGTCAATATTTAACTTAATGTCGCGCGTGTTTCGGACAGCACCTCTTCCGCCACAGGATTGGCAGGGTTCTGTAATAATCGCGCCTTCGCCACGACATCTCGGACAGGTGCGGGACATTGTGAAAAAACCTTGTGATTGGCTGATTTGACCTCTGCCGTGACATTGAGGACACCTTACAGGACTCGTTCCGATTTTGGCACCACTGCCTTTACATGTCGGACACGATTCAATCCGTGGCACTTGGATTGTGACCTCTTTGCCGTGAATAACGTCTTCCAATGTTACGTCAAGGCTATATTGTAAACTGCGTCCGCGTTTGGGTTTCCGCTGCGTACCACCGGCGAATCCTCCGAAGAGATCACCAAAAACATCGCCAAAGAGGTTGTCGAGGTCCACACCAAAGCCTCCGAAGTCGCTACTCATGCCCTCCAGCCCTGCGTGCCCGAATCTATCGTAACGGTTCCGTTTCTCAGAATCTCGCAGTACTTCATAAGCCTCTGTGGCTTCCTTGAATTTGTCTACGGCGACTTCATCGCCCGGGTTTTTATCCGGATGGAATTGTATGGCGAGTTTGCGATAAGCCTTCTTGATTTCGTCTTCATTGGCATCACGATTGACGTTCAGAATCTCGTAATAATCGCGTTTTTGTGTCATATACTACCTTTCCTGTGCGTTATTCAGCAGTGTCAGTAGCATCCGTATCTGTATCATCTGTCACTTCGTTTGATGCTTCTTCTTCAGCTGGTCCCTGTGAGACGACAACTTGCGAGGCGCGTAGGACACGGGTGTGCAACATATAGCCCCGCCGAAATTCCTCAATTACTTTCCCTTCTGGTACATCATCCGATGCTGTGACAAGGAGTGCCTCGTGCTGATTTGGATCGAATGTTTCACCAACTGCTTCGATCGGTGTAAGTCCATGAATTTTGAGTGCATCTAATAATTGTTTATGAACAAGTTGAACGCCTTCATTGAAGGTCGTAAAAGTTGGGGAAGCCTCGCTCGTCTCGCCTTGCTCTGCTACGCTTTTGATCGCGGCTTCCAGACTGTCCAATACCGGGACCATCCCTTCTAAAATTCCTTCATTAGCGAATTTGAGTTGCCGTTGATAATCGGCTTGCAAGCGTTTTTTGGTATTCTCCGCCTCTGCGGCTGTGCGTAGGAGACGATCGCGTTCCGCTTTGTACGCCTCATGTACCTTTTGCACAGCAGTCTCTACCTCTTTTTCGATTTCTGTGTGCAATAAGTCTTCGCGTTCTGCTTCGTATTGCTCACGCACCCTTTGTACGATCGCCTCTACTTCTGATTTGACTTCCGAGGTGAGATTGGCAGCCGTTTCTTCGACGGGCGCGATGCGTTCCTCTATCTCCTTTTTCACTTCTGATTTGACTGTATCAAGTGCCGTCTCCGCTATTTCTCGCATCCGTTCGACAAGTGTTTTTTCTTTACCGTCGGTGGAATCGTTATCGGCAGACGCTTCTGTTTCTGTTTCTTCTTCTGTTTCTATGTGTATTTCTTTAACTTCAGCCATAATGCAATCCTTTTATCTTTCTGTAGGTGTGCTTGGAAGCACGCTTGCTTTAGCCGTGAACGGCGTTAGCGAATGCTTTCATGAGTTCGAGGGACCCGTTTTCTTCAAGAATGTTGCCTGTGACGATGAAATCAGCACCTGCTTCTACCTTTTTAGCCGCAATTTCTGGTGTGCGGATGCCGCCACCGACGATTAGCGGGATATTAATTTGATTTTTCACTGTTGTGATCATATCTTCTGGAACAGAGTGCACAGCACCGCTGCCTGCCTCCAGATATACCATTTTCATACCGAGATACTGTGCCGCCAAGGCGTGTGGTCCCGCGATGTCTGGTTTATCGCGTGGAATCGGCACTGTGCCACTCATAAATTCAACGGCGGTTTTGTTACCGCCTTCAATCAGCATATAGCCAGTTGGAATGGGTTTAAGCGCGTAACGTTGTATCCACGGTGCCGCTTTGACCTGCTCGCCAATGAGATAGTTCGGGTTGCGTCCACTGATGAGACTGATATACAGGATTGCATCAGCATGGGGGGTAAGGTGCATCGAATCGCCCGGAAATAATACCAACGGGAGTTCTGTTTCCTGCTTAAGGGCTTTCGCGATGAGGTGCAAATCGTTCGTTAAAAAACTGCCGCCGAGCAAAATTGCGTCTGCCCCCGCCTGCTCTATTTCGCACGCAAGCTTGACGCATTTTTCAATTTCACACTGCTCTGGATCAATTAGAACGAAATACCCCGCATGGTGCTTTTTTAATACCTCATGAAAGTAGTTAAGAACCCAATTTGATCTCAAATGCGATTTTCCTTCTCTGCCTATACTAAATTCAGTATGAATGCTATGCGTTTTCTGATGTTGAGGACTGATGAATCGTCAATTATTTTAAGAATTTTATCATATTTATGACGATTTGTCAAATTCTGTGTTGTCGCGTGAGTTCATACAGTAAAACGCCTGCGGCGACACCTACGTTGAGTGATGATTGCCCTGATGCCATAGGGATGCGAACTAATTCCGTACAGCAATCCCGTGCATCAGCGGAGAGACCTGTATTCTCGTTACCTACGACGATAGCCGAGGGGCGTGTGAATTCCATTTCATGGAGTTGGTTTTTGGCACTTGCTGTGGCACCCAGGACTTGACAATCCGAGGTACGGAGTGCCTCAATTGCCCCACCGATGTCTGGTGTGTAGAATAAAGGTAAGCGGCCAACTGCCCCCCGAGAAGCACGGATGCAGTTTTTATGAAACGGACTTGCACCTCCACCACTCAATAGGACGGCGGATACGCCTGCCGCGTCTGCTGTCCGTAGCGTCATTCCGAGGTTGTCGGGATTACCAATGTTCTCTGCGATGAGCAAGATACATCTTGGGCTAAAGTGGAAATTGAGACTTCCGGATTCCGTAAGGAAATTGGGGTAACTGAGATGAACCGAAGCGATTATAGAGGGGACCGGTCGCGTCGTCGTAATTGAACCCATCACGCCATCGTTCACCTGATAAAAAGATAGGTTTTCTGCCGCTGCACGCGTAAGCAGAGATTTCCCTTCGGGTGTTGCCACAAATCCGGGGGTATAGAGAAGTGTTTCGATCGGAAGTCCGTCTGCTATTGCTCGTTCTACTATCAGATGTCCTTCAATGATAAATTGGGAGTGTTCAAGTTTCCCCTTCAGAGAGGCTAATTTGCGAATATGCGATACTATTGTATCCTTCCGTTTAGAGACAGTGCGTTGTTCCGCTCTGCTGCTGCCGCGTTTGATGCCCCGATAGAAAGAACCGACATCGGTCTGAATGACTTCCCCTTCTAAAACATCGTGGATTCTGTTTTCTATCCACTTTTTGCTGATATGAAACAGACCTGTGTATCGTCTCGGAAAAGCGATGAGTAGTTCTCTCAGACTCCGTTCGGTTGTCGTTGTGAGGTGAACTCGGTAGTCACTGTCATAAATGTCCACCGGTTCTAACAACATGGCTCCATCAAGTTGCTGCCAACCTGTAACAAATACCTCGTATGCAGGGTACCATGTGCCCGTTTTGCAGAAGGTATCATACGCCTGCTTAAAACGAGAAACGGCATCTGTATCGGAGTTCTCTTTCTCCAAAAATGCGATAAGTTCATCGTAATTTATCATTGACAATTAGCGATCAGTCGTCAGCGTTGCCCGCAAGCCTACACGCGGTTTGCGTCGCAGCCAGTAAAGAGGATTTCGTCTAACAAAGGGTGTCTCTTTGTGGTGTAGGAAACCGTTGGTCTCCTGCGCGAAGATACACAACCTAACATGTTATGCTACAATAGCTTCAAACCCCGTAGCTTGTAATGAATGGAGAGCGGCTATACGGAACGCACATTGTTCTTCCGCAAGGTAAATTAAAAAAACGTTCCGAGATAGATTGCACCGAGTCCGACAAAAATATCCCATTTCATCCAATGTTGAATGGATGCACAACTCTCTCTGGAGGCATCTTGACACAGGCGAATTATCAAACCTATTAGCACAAGGTCAACACCGATTAGCACGGCAATGAAGTAGTGCCATGAGTACCAACCGAATACATAAGGGATGGGACTGAACAGAATAACAGATGCCATGAAACCGATGGCTGTCCGAACCGCAATCCGTGGGTTGAGCGTTGCAAGCGTTTTTGCGTTATTTTTTAGGTCACCTTCTGTGTCCTCAAGGTCTTTGACGATTTCCCGCGCTGTTGTGAACAAAAAGGCAAAGGTTGCTGGAATGAGTGTGCCTTGCACCGCGTCTATTGCGACACCTCCAGAAATGAAGGTTAAACTCGTCAATCCACTGACGACTAAATTGCCAACAAAAGGGGTGCGTTTCAACCAGAAAGCATAACTTGCAAGCGCAACAAACACGAGAATGGCGATGCCTGTTGCATTTCTGTTAATAAGTGTTCCCAAACAGATGCCGATTACGGTAAGGACTATCGCAAAAATTAGGGCATCCGTACGCCGAATGCGTCCAGAGGGTAGCGGTCGCCGCGGGCGATTGATTCGGTCAATATTGTAATCACAGTAATCGTTTATGGCGTTTCCGGCAGAAAGCAAGACAAGTGCGGAGACAGAAACCAACAAAAGTCGGATATTGGTGAGGTATTCCATGTTCCCTTGACTGGCAAACATCCCACCGAGCCATGCAGAGATGAAGGCGATAATCCCGTTAAGTGGACGCGCCAACTCAAGATACGCGATCAATGTCTTCATTTTTGTGCTTGTGACCGTTAAATCATAATCTGTAGGGGTAACGGATACCGAAACGCGTTCCATACTACCAGCATGCAGATTGCAGTCTTGCTTGAACCAGAAGAGGTAGAGTGGAAAAGAATGTCCGCGCCGAGAAACCGAGAGCGTTCCCTCACAAATCGAGAATGGGTCTTCTCTTTAGACGAAAGAGGTGCACAGAGTAGATGAATCCGAGTGTGGCTGATAGTAAAATGAGGATAAGATACGCGAGGTTTCCACAAAAAACGAGTAGGCTCAGCACAGTCAAGAGTGTCAAAAAATTGAAGTCTCTCGTTTCCGGTAATACGCCTACGATTCATCCTCCAACTCATGAATTTTCGTTTCCAGTTCCGCAACCCGTTTTTGAAGTTTCGTGAATTCGGGGAGCAGTTCTGGCAATTTCCGAGTCGCCGCGTGAATTCGTAATTCTTGTTTGTGAGGACGTGCGGGGAATCCAGACAGATGACTACCGGCAGGCATATCCTTTGTAACTGCAGATTTGGCGTAAACAACACTGTCTTCGCCGAGTGTCAGATGTCCTGCTGCGCCTCCATGCCCCGCAATATTGACTCGGTCACCGAGCGTCGTGCTGCCAGCGATACCGACTTGTGCGGCGAGGCAACAATCTTCTCCGATGACAACATTGTGTGCGATCTGGACGAGATTATCCAATTTGGTGCCGCGTTTAATCAGCGTTTCAGCAAGTGTCGCTCTATCAATGGTAGTATTCGCTCCAATCTCAACGTCGTCTTCAATGACCACGGTTCCGATTTGCGGGATTTTGTGGTGTCGGTTGCTAACGGGTGCGAATCCGAAACCGTCGCTGCCAATAACTGCGCCGCAGTGGATGATCACCCGATTGCCGATGGTTACCTCTTCTCGGATACTGACATGTGGATAAATAAGACCATCAGCACCGATCTTCGTTCCTTCGCCGATGTAGACAAAGGGCTGAATAACGGTATCATCTCCAATTTCAACGTTGTCGGCGATATAGGCAAACGCTTGGATTGAGACGCGGTTCCCGAGTTTGACATTCTTACCTAAGATTGCGGTCTCATGTACCCCGGGAAGTGCACGATGGTTTTTATCCCACGCGAACATTTCTATAACTTTGACGAAAGCCCAATAGGGATTCTCAACACAGATAGTCGGCTTACCGTTACCGTTGACACCGCGGCCAATAATAATTGCGCCGGCTTGTGTTGTTGCTATGGCAGCGAGGTACTTGGGGTTAGCAACAAAGGTAATCTGACTTGGGAGTGCCTCATTGATTCCAGAAACTCCTGTAATTTCAATATCACCATCCCCAGAAAGATCGCCATCCAAGCGTTCACAAATTTCCTTGAGTTTCATGCATTTAGCCGTATTCCTTTCTCCGTAGATGTGAAAGATTATTCGGGGTTATACACCCCTCCCACAACTGGAGTTTAGGCAGTGTAGCGTTATTCGGATTTTTCGTTCATCAAGCCGATTAACTGTTGCGTCAAATCATAATCTTTTTTCACATAAAGTGTGATGAGTCGTTTTTCGAGGATGATGTCAAAATCTTCGGACTCACCGACTTTGACAATCAGTTCTTGAAGGTTGTTGTAAATCGGTTCCATCAACTCTTGCTCTTTTTCAAGCAGTGCCTGCTGTCCTATTTCGACCTCACGTTGGTATTCTTGCTGTTTGAGGCGAATTTCGTTGTCCATATCCGCGGTCTGTGCCCTTTCCACGAAGAGCTCGGTTTTTGCTTTCTTTTCTTGTAGTGTTCTGATCTCATCTGCCAACTGCTGCAACTTCGTTTTCAGGCGTTCGCTTGCCGCTTGGAGCAGTTCGGTTGCATCCGTCGCATTTTGGGATCCCTCCAAAACCTGTTGTGTGTTCACGACACCGATTTTGAAAGATTCCTGACCGATACTTCCCGAACTGAAACAGAAAACTGTGAGACCGATAATTAATAGAGTTAGACGTGCTTGGTAAGCACCCAACTGAAATGGTTTCATCAAATTCTTCGGGCTCGAAACCTTGAACTTTAGAGTTCGGAGGAAGCCCGCTCCTTTTTGCTTGACACAAAGTGCCGTAACTTGTCATCCTTACTGTTAAAAAAGATCTGCACTTAAAGCTGATAATGCGCTCAGTTGGCGCGTCAACATCTGCGAGTGCAGGACATTGTTTTAGAAGCCTGGACCAACCGTGAAATGGAATTTGCCAGCGGGTTCGCCGGTAACGCGATCCAAGCCATACCCCCAACCTAACCGAACTAACATGCCGAGCATGGTAAACCGTGCCTCAAGACCGAGCCCTTTTTTCATGTTAATTTCGCTGAAGACGTTTGTGGTGCTTTCATCCCACACCTGTCCTATGTCAAAAAACAGAGCGGCTGTGAGTTGTTGAGAAATTGGGACACGATATTCAAGGTTTGCAAAGAATACCTTATCACCGCCGTAGGGATTGATAAAACCCGTTTCATCTGGATCAGGATAGATTTCCCAATCTTCGTAACCACGAATACTATCTACACCGCCGAGGAAAAAGCGTTCATAGAACAGGAAATAAGCGTCGGTACTTTCACTGCGCATGATACCTGCGCGGACATGTGCTGCAATGACGTGGTTCCACCATCCACTATAGAACAAACTCGAGTCAGCATAATATTTCTGGAATTTATTATCTGCTCCCAAAATACCGCCGGAGTATTCATAGGAGAGTGTATGGAATGAACCTGCTGTTGGGTCAAACAAAGAGGTACGATAATCGCGGGTATCCCTTCCAAGAGCAAACAGAACACTACGCGTGGAGCGATTGTATAGTTCCCTATCTGGGTTGTGTGATTCCACATGTTCGTTCCGAAAGCGAACGGACAAATCAATATCATGTGCGATGGGTCTTCCGAGTGTTAGAGATGCACCTCGTCTTGCCCAAACGTACCGGTCGTATAAGTAGTTACTTCCGGCACTACGATTCAGGAGAGCACCGACCGTTCCATAATAGCGGCGGAAGCGGCGGTTGTCGTAGATCCGGGCGTTAAGCCGGGTGGGTGTACCCAAAATCCAAGGCGTTCCAAAACTGAGTTCGGCGGTATGGTGATCCCTTGTACCTAATTCGCCTTTTAAGTGGACCCGATACGCTTGTCCGCGAAAATTATTTTGTCCTACCTCTGCGACACCGAAGATACCGCCCTCACTGCCGTACCCACCTCCGAGACTCAGCATTCCTGTTCGAGGTGTTTCCGCAATATTAACTCTTAACTCTTTTCGGTTCTCTTCGGAGGTATCACTCGGAACGAAGTCGACAGCACGAATGAAAGAGCCCATCTGGAACAAGCGTTGCCGCGCTTTGCGTAGAGCTTTGACATCTAATAATTCATCCGACTTGATGTCCAAAAAATCCAACTCACGTTTAACGACGTGTTCTTTCGTTTTTTCTAACCCGGTAATGATTACCTTGTCGATAATTATGACATCCCCTTCGTTGATTTTCAAGATAATGTCAACCACGCCATCCGTTTCATTGAAAGTAGGAGTCGGTAGAACTTCTGAAAGGAGGTACCCTTTATCGAGATAAGCTTGCTGTAACTTGGCAATGGATTCGTCAAAAGTGGCGCGGTTAAAGATCTCACCTTCCGCAGGGTCGAGCATCCGGCGTATCTTCTTTTCAGAAAAGAGGTTCTTGGCGCCGGCTTCCACTTCAAGTGTGTAAGTTCCGATAATAAATTCGGGACCCTCGTCAACTGTAATATCGAGCATTAAGCCGGTTTTGTCTTCTGTGAACCGTTTTTCGTAGCCGACGACTTTCACTTGGGCAAAGCCTCGATCCTGATAATAATTGCGAATATTTAGAGATAGGTCTTCTTCCTCAAACAACATCTGATCGAACGGTTTACCCGTGCGGGTTTTGAGTTTTTTCCGTATCGCATTCGCGGAGACGTATGTATTTCCAATAAAGTTGATTTCCTCAATTCGCACCCTCGGTCCTTCGTTTATCTCAAACGTGACCTGGACGGTATTTGCCTCTTCGTCTTTATCGCCGATATGAGTTTGGATACCGACAAGGTAGTATCCCTTTTCGTGGTAAAGTTTCTGTAGGACTCGCTCGCTTTCCCACCGTCGCCGATCGCTATAAATTTCCGTAGGGCGAAGTGTAATCTCATTCTTAAGTTTGCTAGTACTCAAATTTTCGTTTCCAATAATGTTAATCCCTGAGATTTTAGGACTTTCGATGACCTTGTAAATGATTTCTAATCCGCTGTTTTCAAAGGATTCCACATCTACTGTGAGTTGGGAGAAGAAGCCTGTATCTTTGAAGAGGCTTTTCAGATCTTGTGTAAGCAGTTCTTCAGAGACTTCCTGCCCAACCTGTGTCTGAATGAGGGTACGCAGCATATCTTCGGAGGAAGTTTTCACGCCTTCAAAGGAAATTTTCTTGACGAGAAGCATCGAATCGCCAGCTGGTTTGGTGGTGTCTGCTGTGGTATCTTTATCTGCCTCAGTTTCCATCTGCTGTTCGGCAGTAGCTACTTGCGGGCCAAATACGGATTTTTCCGTTTCTTCTGCGAAAGCAGTGATCGCTGCAAATCCGATGAATAGACTTATTAGAATCAGAACGTTTTTTGGCGCACTCATAATTAGAGGTCCTCCTATATGTCGTAGGCGGTGCCACGCGTTTGTGGACGCAGTATATTGTGCCGTCATACTTCAGCGGTGTATATTGGGGTGCCGCAACTATGTGCGAACTGCCGAAATGCAGCAATGAGTTTTTCTGTTACTTTTCCGGGTTGACCGTCCCCGATAGCGCGTCGGTCTATTTTTACGACAGGTATAACTTCGGCGGCTGTGCCGGTTAGAAAACATTCATCAGCAATGTAAAGATCATGCCTTGTAAAAACGCGCTCTTCAACTTGCATTCCAGCATCGCGTGCGAGATCGATAACGCTATTCCGTGTCACACCTTCCAGAATACCCATGTGAACTGGTGGTGTGACAAGGACATCATTCTTTACCCAGAAGATATTATCACCGGTACATTCAACGACATAACCTTCTGCGTTGAGCATCAAGACCTCTTCTGCCCCTGATTGTTTCCCTTCAATTTTTGCTAAGATATTGTTTAGATAGTTCAACGACTTAATGCGTGGATTGATGGCTTCTGCATAATTCCTTCGAACAGAGGCGGTTACGATTTCCAATCCATCTTCATAGAATTTTTGTGGGTAAAGCGCAATTTTGTCTGCAATAATTATGATGCTCGGTTTTGGACATTTATCCGGGTCGAGTCCGAGATCTCCTACGCCGCGAGTGATAACCAATCGAATGTAAGCTTCCGTGAGATGATTGCGACGGAGTGTTTCCAGAAGCGTTTCCTTCATCGTTTCAATAGGAATAGGGATCTGTAACATGATCGATTTCGCAGAATCGTAAAGACGCTCAAGGTGTTCATCGAGTTTAAAGACTCTGCCATTATAGGAACGGATGCCTTCAAAGACACCGTCCCCGTAGAGCAAACCGTGATCGAATACCGAAATCTTTGCTTCTGCCTTTGGTAAGAATTCTCCGTCGATATAAATCAACATTTTTTAATTAGTGCCTCCTGAACTTTTTAACTCTGGGGCTTTTTGGCCACCGCTCAATTAACTGCACGACTTTAGAATATCAGCTTGGGATGATCAGAAACCTACCCATTGTCCCGCAGGTTTCCTCTATAGGAGACCTGCGCCAGAAATGGAGGGTTTTTGCGTGGGCGTTTCTTTAACCCATGCCCCGAAAATTAAAAGACCTTTCCGTCAACAAGTTGGATAACTCGATCTACTTGTTCGGCGAGTTCTTGATTGTGAGTTACGATAACAAAGGTCTGACCAGATTTGGCGTTCAAATCCCATAGCAGTTCTAAAACAGCGTCGCTACTCCGTCGGTCGAGGTTACCAGTTGGTTCGTCAGCGAATACAACCTTCGGTTGATTAATGAGAGAGCGTGCGATTGCGACGCGTTGCCGTTCACCCCCAGACAATTGGCTTGGATAGTGTGAAAGCCTTTCGGATAACCCAACATAATCGAGCAATGACTCTGCCTCTTTATAAACCATTTTATTATTAGGCGATGTAATTAAGGCACCCATTGCGACATTTTCAAGTGCTGTAAATTCCGGTAATAGATGATGAAATTGAAACACAAAGCCAATTTCTTTGTTCCGAAATCGAGAAAGCTCTGTATCGGATAGCATGAATACGTCTTGTTCGTCGTATAGAACGCTGCCTGCTGTTGGTCTGTCAAGGGTTCCAATAATATGAAGCAACGTGCTTTTGCCTACGCCTGATGCTCCGACAATTGCGAGTAATTCTGACATGTATACTTCGAGGTTGATGCCTTGAAGAACCGGAAGTTCTGACTCGCCGTCATAGTAGGACTTGTGTAAATCTGCGATGCGGATAAGTATTTCTCTATTCATGTTGTAAGGCTTCAACCGGTTTTTAAATTTTCCTTGCGGTTCGTTGAGGCGGGGTTGATCCTTGACGTTCCGCTCCGTAAATCCGCCTTCCACTTCGTTACAGGCTATGCTCCAGATGTCCCGATTGTCCCTACTTCGTTTCTCTATTCATGTTGTAAGGCTTCAACCGGTTTTAGGTTTGCCGCTTGCCATGCCGGATATAGTGTCGCAAGCCAACAGATTAAAAATGAAAGTATATTAATAAAAGTAACAAAGAACCAATTCACTTGTATCGGCAGTTGATTCATCTGATAGACTTGACTCAGCCCGAGGTCTGCGAGCGAAATTGGTGTAACAGCACAGTAGAGCGCGAACCCTATCGCAATGAGCCATAAAACACCGATTGTGAATATCCATCCTTTACGGCGTGGTGTAATTCGCTTCAGTGCAATTAGTACTTGTAGGAAAATAGGCACAATGAGTACAACGGCGTACCAGTAAGACGGACGCACTGAATTGAAACTCAAGAGCCAACAGAGAACGAGTCCCAAAACCGTGCCTAATACCGTTCCGAGCATCCCGATGACACTCCCTTGAATCATGAAAATTCTCATAACGTTTCCGCGTGAAGTACCGAGTGTTCGTAGTGTTCCGACATCTTTTGTCTTTTCCATCACAGTCATGATCAGTGTGCTTGCGATATTGAAGGATGCGACCAAGATGATAAGTGCTTCAATAATGACGGTTGCTATCTTTTCCAATCGGAGTGCTGAAAAGAGGGGTGCCTGCATCTCCATCCATGTTCTGGCATCCGGCATTCCTTCTAAGACGGAGAACTGAACTTTATCCTCAATCTGTCTGGCGATCCGAGGTGCTAATTCCGCATCGGTTAATCGAACGAAAATCGTATTGACTCGATTCTCTTTATTATACATCTTTTGAGCGGCTTGTAGATGAATGAACCCGAAGTTGTTGTCATAAACCGCTAACTCGGATTCATAGAAACCAATCACGACGAAGTTCGCCAAGTCCGGTATGAGCATTGACTCGTTTACGGGGTGTTTCGCAAGATTCACGATGAGTCGCAGCATGTCCCCTTTAATAACACCGAGGCGAGCTGCCAAACGTCCTCCGAGTACAATGCCACCTGTGATGGTTTCATCTCTGATGAGTCGAGCGTCTTCAATATACTGCGAGTCTTGTAACGCCGTGGAGCCGTCCACAAATTTTGAGAAACCGGTGACTTGGTCTTCCTGAACTGGATCGATGCCCTTAATGTAAATTACGTCCTGAATGGTATTGCTGCGCTCCCGAAAAACAGCACTCTGTGCCCAAACAACGGGTGATGTTGCTACGACTTCATCAATTGTCTCAATTTGTGAAATACGTTTTTGATAATCATCAAAGAAACTGTTATCGTGTAACCGGAAGACAACATGTGCCTCATTTGCGAGGAACCTATCCTTAAGTCCCTGTTCAACGCCATCTAAGATAGCACTTACGAGTATCACTGTTGCTACACCAAGCGCGACACCACCAATGGAAATAATACTGATAATTGAAATGAAGGATTGTTTCCGCCGTGAGCGTAGGTAGCGGGAGGCTACGAGCCATTCAAATCTCATTTTTTAAGCGATTGCTCCTGAACTGCTGCGTCTGTTGTCCTTGCAGTTTTCCAATTGGTAAGAAACCTTTGATAGCCTCACAGCAGTTCTTTAAACAACTTTAGCGTCGAAGTCTGCTTTTAGCATCCCGTATCCCATTAAATCCTCAAAATTATCCCATTTTTTTACGTGTTGTCGGAAGCATCCTTCATATCGCATTCCGATTTTTTCCAGCACCTGTCCAGAAGCAACATTTCTTTTGAAGTGCTTAGCATGAAGTCGGTTTAGTTTCAACACTTCAAAGCTATACGCAACAACAGCCTTTGCTGCCTCAGTAGCATAACCGCAGTTCCAATAAGGTTTCCCTATCCAGTAACCGAGTTCGCCATTTTTGTTCTTTGGGTTGAGTCTAAGTGCTATCCCGCCAATTAAGTTTTTGTCCGTTCTGAGCGTAATTGCGAAGTTGAGTGCTTCGTCTTTTTCAAACTGCCCGTAACAGGAACGAATCCATTTTTCAGCCATACCATCTTCGTAGGGGTGCGGCATATTCGGTAACGTTGCTGCTATGTCGCGATCACCGGCAAGGCGTTGCACATCCGTCGCGTCTTCAAGTATAAGCGACCGAAGTAGCAATCTTTCCGTAAGGAGGGGCGGCGCGGACCTCATTTTTCTATGAACTCATATTTTAGTATACGATATTGGATTGTATCTTCAAAAAAATGTCTTTCTGGATCTTTCGGGATATATTCGGTGTAGTGCATCCCGATTTTTTCCAGCACCCGCCCCGATGCCGGATTTCGTTTGAAGTAGTAGGCGTAAATCAGTTCGATGTCATGTTCACGGAACCCATAAGCGACAACGGCTTTTGCTGCTTCAGTGCAATACCCTCGGTTCCAATAAGGTTTTCCAATCCAATAGCCGAGTTCTGCATCTTTGTAAGGTAAGTGAATCCGAAAGTTCAAACCAATTTTGCCAATCAACGTACCATCACTCCTAAGCGTGACCGCGAGATTCGTACGTTCGCCGTCTTCAAACCATTCGTGGCACCACTGAATCCACTCCTCTGCCGTCCCATCTTCATAAGGATATTCTATTTCATCAGTGGTCGATGCCATATCGGGATCGTTAATAAGACGTTGCACGTCGGATGCGTCTTCAAGCGTAAACGAACGGAGTATCAACCTTTCTGTATGAAGTATCGGCGAAGTTTTCATCTTACCTTTCCGGACGCATCTGTGGAAACAGGATGACATCTCGGATGGAGTATTGGTTCGTTAGCAACATTGTCAATCGGTCGATACCGATGCCGAGTCCACCTGTCGGCGGCATACCGTACTCCAACGCTCGTAAATAATCTTCGTCCACCATGAAGGCTTCA